>CATWCG010000001.1:0-27928 GCA_958349165.1 uncultured Actinomyces sp.
ATCGTCGCCTGCGTGCTCGCCGCCACCGCATGCGCCGCCTCCTACGCGCGGACCCACCGACACGCCCGACCTCCCCGGCACGCCCTGACTCCACCTCGATCCCTCCGCCTGGCCACCGCCCTCCTCCTCACCGCCAGCGCCTGCGCCCTCGCTGTCTCGTCGTCGGCTGGCCGCTCCTACCAGGCCGATCCCGCTCACACGGGCTCCGGGCCCATCCACGCGAGGGTCCTCCTCCTGCGCGACCCCGCCCCGGCCTCGTCGGGACTGTCGACGAGGCGCCGAGCGCGCGTGAGGATACTCGCGGTCGAGGTGGGGCAGCGGTGGCTGACCTCTCGCGCCACGGCCCTGGTCAGCTCTCCTTCCTGGCAGGACGCCGCGCGCGGCGACGTGTACGAGCTCGAGGGGAGCCTGGACACCACCTTCGCCGCCGAGTCTCCCTCCGTCGGCGCGATCCGAGCCCGCAGCGCCCAGCTCATCGAGCGCCCCGGCGGGCCGGACGCCTGGAGACGCGACACACACCGGGCCTTCGCGGCCGCCTGCCAGCCCCTGCCACGCGACGCCCGCGGACTCGTCCCGGGCATGGCGATCGGCGACGACCGGCTGGTGCCCTCCGACCTCGCCGACGCCATGACAGCCACCTCCCTGACGCACCTGACGGCCGTGTCCGGCTCCCACATCGTCATCATCTTGGCCACCCTCAACCTCCTCCTGCCCGCGCGCAAGCCCCTGCGCGTCGGAGCAACGATCCTCGTCCTGGCCACCATCGTCATCCTCGTCGGCCCCGAAGCATCCGTGCTCCGATCCGTCTGCGTCGCCTCAGTCGCCTCCCTGGGCCTGGTGCTCGGGCGCGAGGGACAAGCCATCGCGGCGCTGTGCGCGGTCGTCACCGCGACACTCCTCATCGACCCCTGGGCCTCCCGATCCTACGGATTCGCGCTGTCCGCGCTCGCGGCCCTGGCAGTCGTGGGACCCTCCTCCGCTCTCGCACGAGGGGCCAAGCGGCGCGTCAGGGGAGACACACGGATCGGGAAAGCCCTGCGTCGCCTGGCCGAACTGGTGTGCGTGCCCGCCCTGGCCGAGCTGTTCACCGCGCCCCTCATCGTCTCCCTGTCCGGCGCCGTCCCCGTGTGGGGAATTGCCGCCAACGTCGCCGCCGAGCCCGCGGTGCCCGTGGCCACGATCGCTGGCCTGTCGGGCGCCCTGCTCGCTCCTATCAGCCCTCCCACGTCGAGCGCCTGCGCGCGCGTCGCCTCCTGGGCGACCGGCTGGATCGCCGGATCCGCACGATTCTTCGCCGGTATGCCCGGAGCGGGGCTTCGGGTGCCCGGCGGGGGAGCGACACTCCTGAGCATCTACGCGTGCGCGGGACTCGGATGGGCGGCGTGGCGGGCGTGGAAACGCTGGGTGTTGCCCCTCACGGACGAGGCCCGGGACCCGTGAGCGGCTCGGCGCAGCCCGCGCGGGGTAGGGGTATCTCGGCTGGGTATCAGCCCGCGTGCCCCGGCTCCTCGACACGATGTCAACGGGCATGGGACACGAGGTGGTGACACCTGCCACGACTTGTGTCCGCCCAGGGCAAAGGCGGACGCAGATGAGCGCCCTCGGTGGCAGACTTAGGGAGTTACCATCGCGTCGAAAGGCAGGCAGACGTGGCAGCACGCGGATCGCGCCCGGCGGCACCAGCCCAGATCACGCTGGCGCCCATCGTGTTGATTAAGGGGCCCGAGGGGCTCCTCGTCGACCGCGCCCTCGACCGGCTGCGCGCCCTGGCCTACCAGGCCGACCCGAACCTGGAACGCACGGACATCAACGCCGCCACCTACCAGGCGGGGCAGATCGACGTCATCGCCTCGCCCTCCCTGTTCGGCGAATCCCGCATGGTCATCATCCGGGACCTGGAGACCATGAGCGACGCGCTCGCCGCCGACCTCATCGCCTACGCGGCCGCCCCCGCGCCCGACGTATGGCTGTTCCTCGCGCACCCGGGCGGCAACGCCCGCGGCAAGAAGGTCACCGACGCGATCGCCAAGGCCAAGTGGCCGGTGATCCCCGCCGACCCGCTCAAAAACGACCGCGACAAGCTGGCCCTTATCGCCTCCGACGTGCGGGCCGCCCGCCGACAGATGGACACCGAGGCGCAGCAGGCCCTCGTCGACGCGCTCGGCAACGACCCCCGTGCCATGGCGGGCGCCCTGTCCCAGCTGCTCTCCGACGTGAGCGGGCGCATCACACTCGAGGACGTGCGCCGCTACCAGGCGGGACGCGTCGAGGCCACCGGCTACGACGTGGCTGACGCCGCTGTCGCCGGCAACTCCGCGAAAGCCCTGACCCTCACCCGGCACGCCTTCGCGACCGGCATTGCCCCGCAGGTGCTCGTCGCCGCCCTGGCGATGAAGTTCCGCGCCATGGCGAAGGTATCCATCGGCGGGGCCGCCTCCGCGCTCAAGATGGCGCCCTGGCAGGTCGATCGGGCCCGGCGCGAGCTGCGCGGCTGGTCCGACGCCTCGCTGGCAGGGGCCTTCGGCGCCATCGCCACGGCAGACGCCGAAACAAAGGGTGCGTCGCGGGACCCGCAACGCGCTATCGAAAAAGCAATTATCACCATCTGCAGGCTGCACGGGCGCTGAAAGCTGCCCCGGCCTCGTCTATCGGACGCCCGTAGGGAACGAAGAGGAGATACATGAAAACCATCCGCACACTGGTGGGGAGGCTACGCGAGTTTAAGACCGCCTCGATCCTGACCCCGCTGTTCATCATCGGGGAGGTGATCCTCGAGTGCCTGATCCCGCTCACCATGGTCTCGCTCGTGGATGCACTCGACGGCGTATCCCTGAGCCCCGTCATGCGCCTGGGCCTGATCCTGACCGGGCTGGCCTTCGCCTCGCTTGCCTGCGGTATCCTCTCCGCACGCTTCGCGGCGACCGCGTCGGTGGGCCTGGCCAAGAACCTGCGCCAGGATCTCTTCTTTAAGGTGCAGGACTTCTCCTTCGCCGACATCGACCGCTTCTCCACGTCCTCGCTGGTCACCCGCATGACCACGGACGTCACCAACGTGCAAAACGCCTTCGGCATGCTCATCCGCATCGCCGTGCGTGTGCCCCTCATGATCGTCTTCTCGATCGTCATGGCGTGGCGTATCAACGTGCAGATGGCCCTCATCTTCCTCGGCATGGTGCCGGTGCTCGCCATCATCCTGGCAGCCATCGTGCTCATCGCCTTCCCGATCTTCCGCCGTATTTTCAAGAAGTACGATGCCCTGAACAACTCCGTCCAGGAGAACGTTGCGGCGATTCGCGTGGTGAAGTCCTTCGTCACCGAGGACTACGAGACCACCAAGTTCCGCGCTGCCTCGCAGGACGTGCGCAAGGACTTCACGAACGCCGAGAAGCTCATCGCGCTCAACAGCCCCGTCATGATGTTCTTCATCTTCGCCGCGATTGTGGCCGTCGACTACGTGGGCGCTTCAATTATCGTTAACTCCGGGGCGACAGAGCTGACGAAGGGTGGACTCACCGCCCTCATCACCTACGGCATCCAGATCCTGTCGCAGATGCTCATGCTCGCCTTCATCTTCGTCATGACGACGATGGCTGCGGAGTCCGCGCATCGTATCGCAGAGGTCCTCAACCACGAGCCGTCGCTGACCTCCCCGGCCAATGGCGCGACCGAGGTTGCGGACGGGTCCGTCGTCTTCGAGGACGTGTCCTTCAAGTACTCCGAGAGCGCCGAAGAAAACGCGCTGTCCGACATCAACCTACGCGTCGAATCCGGGCAAACGCTCGGTATCGTCGGCGGCACGGGCTCCTCCAAGACCTCGCTCATCCAGCTGATCTGCCGCCTCTACGACGTCTCCGAGGGATCCGTGAAGGTCGGCGGGCGCGACGTGCGCGACTACGACCTGATCGCCCTGCGTGACGCCGTCTCAGTCGTCCTGCAGAAGAACGTCTTGTTCTCCGGAACTATCAAGGAGAACATGCGCTGGGGTAACCCCGAGGCCACCGACGAGCAGATCGAGCACGCCTGCAAGCTCGCGCAGGCCGACGAGTTCATCCAGCAGCTGCCCGGCGGCTACGACTACGTGATCTCCCGAGGCGGCACGAACGTGTCGGGTGGCCAGAAGCAGCGCCTGTGCATCGCACGCGCGCTCCTGAAGAACCCCAAAATCCTCATCCTGGACGACTCGACCTCCGCCGTAGATACGAAGACCGATTCGCTGATCCGTACTGCCTTCGAGACCGAGATCCCGGGCACGACGACCATCATCATCGCCCAGCGCCTCTCCTCGGTCGAGCATGCCGACCAGATCATCGTCCTGGAGGATGGCCGCATCAAGGAGCGCGGCACCCACGACGAGCTGATGGCAGCGGGCGGGGAGTACCGAGAGATCTACGACTCTCAGAACGCAGCGAGTGGAAGCGAGGTGGCCTGACATGGCAGGTTCGGATAAGTCTCGCGTCGAGGACTCTCACGAGCTCGAGGGTATCGAGCGCCCCTTCGGCCGCTTGATGGCCTACATTTTCCATCACTACCCGGTGCGCATCAGCGTGACGATCGTGTGCATCATCCTCGCTGCCGTGGCCTCGGCCGTCGGCTCGATCTTCATGCAGCAGATCGTCGACAACGTGGTGACGCCGGGCCTCGAGAGCGGCTTTGACGCTGTTCGTGGGACCCTTGTTCGCCTCGTCGTCACGATGGCTGTCATCTTCGCTGCCGGTGTTATTGGTAGCTACATCTACACCCGCACCATGGCGATCGTGACGCAGGGGACGCTCAAGCACATGCGAGACGACATGTTCGACTCGATGGAGCGCCTGCCCCTGCGTTTCTTCGACACGCACCCGCACGGCGCGATCATGTCGACCTACACGAACGACACGGACGCGATCCGCCAGCTGATCGGGCAGTCGATTCCGACACTCATCCAGTCGGGCCTGACCATCGTCGTGCTCATCGCCACGATGCTCTACTATTCCGTGTGGCTGTTCCTCGTCGTCCTCATCGTGGGCGCCCTCATGGCCTTCCTGACGGGCAAACTTGGCGGCCTGTCGGGGCGCTTCATGAAGGCTCAGCAGGCGGCTCTCGCTGACGAAGAGGGCTTCATCGAAGAGATGATGGACGGCCAGAAGGTCGTCCAGGTGTTCAACCACGAGCAGGACGCCAAGAACGAGTTCGTCGAGTACAACCAGAAGCTCTTCGACTCCTCCCAGAAGGCCAACATCTACGGCAACGTCCTGATGCCTGCCCTGGGCAACATCGGCAACATCATGTACGTCGTGGTCGCGATCGTCGGCGGCATCATGATCCTAGAACAGACGCCGAACATCCACCTTGTCGGCATCGACGTCATCACGGTCGGCATCGTCGTGTCCTTCCTGGGCATGGTCCGTAACTTCTCGCAGACGATCGGACAGATGTCGATGCAGGTGCCCATGATCGCGCTCGGCATGGCGGGAGCGGGCCGCGTGTTCGCCCTCATCGACCAGGAGCCCGAGGAGGACCACGGCTACGTGACCCTCGTGAGGGCCCGCGAGCTGCCCGACGGCTCGGTCGAGCCGACCGAGGAGCGCACGGGAATCTGGGCCTGGCGTCACCCCCACCAGGCCGACGGCACCGTCACCTACACGCGCCTGCGCGGCGAGCTCGTCATGGAGGGCGTGGACTTCTCCTACGACGGCAAGAAGGAGGTCCTGCACGACATCTCCCTGTGGGCGAAGCCCGGACAGAAGATCGCTTTCGTGGGCGCGACGGGCGCCGGCAAGACGACGATCACGAACCTGATCAACCGCTTCTACGACATCGCCGACGGTAAGATCCGATACGACGGCATCAACATCAACAAGATCCGCAAGTCGGACCTGCGTCGCTCCCTGGGCGTCGTCCTCCAGGACGTCAAGCTGTTCACGGGCACGGTCATGGAGAACATCCGCTACGGCCGCCTGGACGCCACGGACGAGCAGTGCATTGAGGCCGCGAAGCTGGCCAACGCGGACTCCTTCATCCGGCGTCTGCCGGACGGATACGACACGATGCTGACCGGTAACGGCTCCAACCTGTCCCAGGGGCAGGCTCAGCTGCTGTCGATTGCCCGCGCGGCCGTGGCCGATCCGCCGGCGATGATCCTGGATGAAGCGACGTCTTCGATCGACACACGCACCGAGGCGCTCGTGCAGGCGGGCATGGACAACCTGATGGAGGGACGCACGGTCTTCGTGATCGCCCACCGTCTCTCGACGGTGCGTAACTCGGACGCGATCATGGTCCTGGAGCAGGGGCGCATCATCGAGCGCGGCAGCCACGACGACTTGATCGCTCAGAAGGGCGTGTACTACCAGCTCTACACGGGTGCCTTCGAGCTCGAGTAGTCGCTGGCGGACTGCAGCAATGCCCCGGCCTCGTTTCGACGAGGTCGGGGCTTCGTCATGCGCGCAACGCATCGGATAGGGGCTGTGCGTGAGCCGTGTGGCGCAAGGAACCGTTAGCGACGTCTGCGTGAGTGGGCGGCGGAGGCGCGTGGAAGCCTTCGGGGTGGTTCCTGAACGCCTGCGCACGCGATGGGGGAGAGGAGGAATACGACAGCGGGCCGCCCCGAAGGGCGACCCGCTATGCGTCAAACGAAAGCGTCCGCGATCAGTCAGCGATCGAGGCGACACGACGAGCAAGCTTGGACTTGCGGTTCGCGGCCTGGTTCTTGTGGATGACGCCCTTGGAGACGGCGACGTCCAGCTTGCGCGAGGCAACGCGCAGGGCGGCCAGAGCCTTGTCCTTATCGCCGGCCTCGACGGCCTCACGGGTATGGCGCACCAGAGTCTTGAGCTCGGACTTCACGGACTGGTTGCGAACGCGGCGCTTCTCGTTGGTGAGGATGCGCTTCTTCTGGGACTTAATGTTTGCCACAGTCGGATTTCTCCTTGATGTATGTCTGACAGGGTCGGTGAGGGCTGTGTCAAGACCGGGACTTAGGCGTGGGGACACCCGCAAACGGTCCTAACCAGACCCCCTGCCCGACCAGGCCGGGAGTCCAACGACCAAGCATACCAGCAGCGGGGCCCCGCGTCATGCCCCGAAGCCCGCCATGGCCTCGTAAGGTCGGTCACGTGGGTGTGGTCGCCCGGGCGTGAGCACGCGTCGCGGCCGACGCGGTGGCGTCTTGGCGCGTTAGTCGCCGTGGGTGCGGTGGTGCTCCTCGAGCGCGTCAATGATGCGTCGCCAGGTGACCTCCGGCAGGATCGAGCCTTCGCGGCGCACGTCCGTGGCCTTGACCCACAGGGCGCGATCGAGGCGCACCTCGGAGGGGCGGCCCTTCGGGTCCCACGCGCCCGATCCGATGTCGAACCAGTAGCGTCCGGCGGCGGCCTCCTCGGCGGCCTCGCGCGAATGGTCCTTGCTGGTCAGCTGCAGGAGGTAGACGCCCTCACCCTCGGCGCCGATGACGACGGCGGGGCGGTCCTTGCCGACGGACGCGTCCTCCTGGTAGGGCACCCACGTCCACACGACCTCGCCAGGGTCGGCGTCACCGTCCATGATCGGCTGGTACGAGGCGTGGGCGAGCGCGTCGGCGATGCTGGCCTCGCGGATGGAGGTGCGGGGGCGCTTCGAGGTCGCCGGATCCTGATGCTGCGAGGAGCCGTGCGGGCGCGAACGGTCGGAGGGCTTGGGGGTGCGGGTCGGCGTGCTCGTGGTCGAACGAGGCCGTGGGGCGTTCTCCTGGCGCGTGGCGGTCGCGTCCGTGGCCGAGGGGTCGCTGTTCGACGAGCTCAGGGTCGAGATGAACTCGGCGAGAGCGCGCACAACTCCGGTGACGAATGAATTCATGGCACCAGCATACGTGAGCCGAATCGAACAGCAGTTATCCACAGGTCCGTCGAAGACGCGAGTTATCCACAGGGTCCGTTCGGGCGCGTGACAGTCGGTGCTTTTAGATGCCACTCTGGATGTGTTCGCGGAACAACTTCCTACTGAAAGACAGGTGACAACGATGTCGACCGCAACGATTCATGGAATGACCGTCCCCCTGGACGCCTTCGGACGCCCGAGCGATGCCCCGGCACCAGAGGCGGACATGCAGGCCCGAGCCTGCCTGGGGGCGGCCCTTCGCAGCGCCCAATCAGGGAGGCTGGAGTGCGCCCTCGATCACGCGCGCGACGCCTTCGATAACGAGGGGGCCTCGATCGAGTTGCGCCTCGAAGCAGCCAAGCTCTGTATCGACTGGCACGCCGCCCTGGGCGCCTTCGGGCAGTGCCGCAAGGTGGCGGCCGACGCGGCTCGCCTCGGTGCGTGCTACCTCGAGCGCGACCATCCGCTCATTCTCATGCTGCGTAACTCCGAGGCCTACTGGCTGGCCGTCCTGGGGTGCGAAGACATGGCCGCGCGCAAGTTCTCCGCCCTGGTGGCCGACGTCAAAAGCTGCCCGAATCTGGATCCTCAGCTGGCATTCGCGATCCGCAACAACTCCGCCATGCCGTGGAAGAGCACTGGCAAGTGGGCGAAAGCCGCGCGCGTGTACCGCGAGCTCCTGGCCGACATGGAGCCGCAGTGCGAGGCGGAGGACATGACGGTGCTGACGGTGCGCGACAACCTCGCCGAGGTCTTGTCGGCGGACCGCCAGTACGAGGAGGCTCTCCACCTGTACGAGATCAACATGGAGGCGCTGCTGCGCATCGCCGACCGCGGCGATTGGAGGGTGTTGCGGCTGCGCAACGAGATCGCACGCAACACCTGGATGGGTGGGGACCGGGAGGCGGGGGAGGACCTGTGGACGGTCCTGGCCGAGGACTGCCGCAGGTACCTCGGGGACCGTGACGAGTTCACGGCCCGCATTCGAACGATCCTGCTGATGCTGGCCACCCTGCGCGGAGACGAGGAGAAAGCCATGTCGATCGCCCGCAAGCTCCAGGCCGACCATCCCGACGACTGGGACGAGTGCGACATGACCGAGGCCGTGGCGTTGCTCGCCGAGGCCGGCATCACCGGGGAGGATTTCCGCTAGCGGTGTGAGGCTGGGCTCCTGTGCGCGACCTCCCGCCCCATAAGTCGCACAACAGGGCACGTCAATGGGACGATAAAGAGGTTAACGACTTCACGGAGGTACACGTGCCCATCCCCACGCCCGCGCAGCAGGCGCAGATCCGCCCGTCCCACACCCCGCAGGCGCAGATCCGTAACTTCTGCATCATCGCCCACATCGATCATGGGAAGTCGACGCTCGCGGACCGCATGCTCCAGCTGACCGGTGTCGTCGAGGCCCGCGAGATGCGCGACCAGTACCTCGATCGCATGGACATCGAGCGCGAGCGCGGCATCACGATCAAGAGCCAGGCGGTGCGTATGCCGTGGGCGCACGGTGACGTGCCGTACGCCCTCAACATGATCGACACGCCCGGGCACGTGGACTTCACCTACGAGGTGTCCCGCTCCCTGGCCGCCTGCGAGGGCGCGGTCCTCCTGATCGACGCCGCGCAGGGCATCGAGGCTCAGACGCTCGCGAACCTGTACCTGGCCCTCGAGAATGACCTGGCGATCATCCCAGTCCTCAACAAGATCGACCTGCCCGGCGCCCAGCCCGAGAAGTATGCGCACGAGGTCGCCCAGCTGATCGGCTGCGACGAGGACGAGGTCCTGAAGGTCTCGGGTAAGACCGGCGAGGGTGTTGAGGAGCTCCTCGACCGAATCGTCGAGGTCGTCCCCGCCCCCGAGGGGGCCCCCGATGCGCCGACGCGCGCCATGATCTTCGACTCCGTCTACGACACCTACCGCGGCGTGGTGACCTACGTTCGCGTGGTCGACGGCGTGCTGTCGACCCGTCAGCGCGTGCGCATGATGTCCACGGGAGCCACGCACGAGCTCCTCGAGCTGGGCGTCATCTCGCCCGAGCCCAAGCCCGAGGAGGGGATTGGCGCCGGAGAGGTGGGGTACCTGATCACGGGCGTGAAGGACGTGCGTCAGTCCCGCGTGGGTGACACTGTCACCAGCCAGGTGCACGGCGCGACGGAGGCGCTCGCCGGATACCGCGACCCCAACCCGATGGTCTTCTCGGGTATCTACCCGGTGGATGGCTCGGACTTCCCGGATCTGCGAGACGCCCTCGAACGCCTCCAGCTCAACGACGCGGCCCTGACCTTCGAGCCGGAGTCCTCGGCGGCACTGGGCTTTGGGTTCCGCTGCGGCTTCCTGGGGCTGCTGCACCTGGAGATCATCCGCGAGCGACTGGAGCGCGAGTTCAACCTGGACCTGATCGCGACCGCCCCGAACGTCGTCTACCGTGTCGTGACGGAGGACGGCACCGAGGTACGCGTCGACAACCCCAGCGAGTTCCCGGAGGGAAAGATCGCGGAGGTGCGTGAGCCGATCGTTAACGCGACGATCCTGACGCCCACGGAGTTCACGGGCACGATCATGGAGCTGTGCCAGGATCGGCGTGGCTCGATGCAGGGCATGGACTACTTGAGCGAGGATCGCGTCGAGCTGCACTACCAGCTGCCCCTGGCCGAGATCGTCTTCGACTTCTTCGATCAGCTCAAGTCACGCACGCGCGGCTACGCCTCCCTGGACTACCAGGAGAGCGGCGAGCAGAGCGCGGACCTCGTCAAGGTCGACATTCTGCTCAACGGCGACCGCGTGGACGCGTTCAGCGCGATCGTGCACCGCGACGGCGCCTACGCCTACGGTCAGCGTATGACCAAGCGCCTGAAGGAGCTCATTCCTCGCCAGCAGTTCGAGATCCCGGTCCAGGCTGCGGTCGGCGCGCGCGTCATCGCCCGCGAGACGATTAAGGCGCTGCGCAAGGACATGCTGGCCAAGTGCTACGGCGGCGACATTAGCCGTAAGCGCAAGCTGCTGGAGAAGCAGAAGGAAGGCAAGAAGCGCATGAAGTCGATCGGCCGCGTGGACGTGCCGCAGGAGGCGTTCATCGCCGCTCTGACTTCCGACGTGCCGACGGGCAAGAAGTGAGCGTGGATCAGATGAACGAGGCCGTGGAGGGTCACGCTCCCGTCGGCCAGTGCGCGGCTCGTCCGGGCGAGGCCCCCGAGGGCACCGTCTTCATGAGCCGCACGAAGTCTTTCACGCGTCGAACGCGCGAGCTGCCCGCGAATCTGGCTCGCACGTGGGAGGCGCACGCCAGCCGTTACGTGGTCGAGCCGCGCCGAGGCGTCGGCTACACGACTGTCGCGCAGGATTTCACGCTGGACCTGGCCGAGCTCTTCGGGCGCCGTGCCCCCGTCACCCTCGAGATCGGGTCGGGCACGGGCGAGCAGATCGTCGCGGCGGCCTCGGCGCACCCCGAGCGCGACTTCCTGGCCCTCGAGGTGTGGGTTCCGGGCATCGCGAAGCTGATCTCCAAGGCCGTCGAGGCCGGCGTGGATAACATCCGCGTCATCGAGGCGGACGCCGCCCAGGCGCTGCCGATCATGCTGGGGGAGGCCTGCCTCGACGAGGTGTGGACCTTCTTCCCGGATCCGTGGCGCAAGGCCCGCCATCGCAAGCGCCGCCTCGTCTCGGACGCGTTCGCTCTCGAGGTCGCGCGCCTCCTGCGCGATGGGGGCGCCTGGCGTCTGGCGACGGACTGGGATGACTACGCCTGGCAGATGCGCGACGTCGTGGAGGCGTGTGAGCTTTTCGAGAACCCGCACGCGGGGGAGCGCCCGGATCCGGCGGATCCCCAGCCCGAGCGTGGCGGCTTCGCGCCGCGCTACGACGGGCGCGTCGTCACCCACTTCGAGACGCGCGGTATCGACGCGGGGCGTCATGCCCATGACATCGTCGGCGTGCGCCGTCCGCGCGGCTGACGGGCACGCATGAGTCCCGCCCAACCCGACGGAATGCGCTGGCCGGACAGCGGCTCGCTGGACCCCGGCCTCGTTGAGGCGGAGCGGGGGCGTCCCCTGTCCCTGTACGTGCACGTTCCTTTTTGTCGCGTGCGCTGCGGCTACTGCGACTTCAACACGTACACGGTGGGCTTTGGGCCGGGGGCGCAGGTCGGTGACTACGCGCCGTCGGTGCTGGCGGAGGCCCGCCTCGCCGCCCGCGTGATGGCGGAGGCGGGATTGCCCGACCGGGCGGCCGAGACCGTGTTTTTCGGCGGCGGGACGCCGACGATGTTGGATGTGGCGGAGCTCAGTGAGATTCTGGCGGGGTTGCGCGAGCGTATCGGGATCGCGGCCGGCGCCGAGGTGACCCTGGAGGCGAATCCCGACACGGTCACGCGAGGCGATCTGCGCGTGTTGGCCGATGCGGGTTTTACGCGCGTGTCCTTCGGCATGCAGTCTGCGGTCCCGGCTATCTTGGCGACCCTGGATCGCACTCATGCGCCCGAGCGGGTGCCTCTCGTGGTCGAGTGGGCGAAGGACGCGGGGTTGAGCACGTCCGTTGACCTCATGTACGGGACGCCGGGGGAGAGCCTTGCGGATTGGGAGACCTCGGTGCGCGCGGCCCTGTCCTACGACCCCGATCACATCAGCGCCTACGCGCTGGTCGTGGAGGAGGGGACCAAGATGGGCGCGCAGGTCGCTCGGGGCGAGCTGCCGACGCCGGACCCCGACGATGAGGCGGCGAAGTACGAGCTTGTCGATGAGCTCCTGGGTGAGGCGGGGTACGCCTGGTACGAGATCTCGAATTTCGCCCGCGCGAGCGCGTCGGATCGTGTCTCTGGGCGGGCCTCGACGACGTTTGAGCACGCGTCGCGCCATAACCTCGCGTACTGGCGTGACTGGGATTGGTGGGGCCTGGGCCCGGGCGCGCACTCGCACGTGGGACGGATGCGCTGGTGGAACGTGAAGAATCCGGGTGTCTACGCGGGGCGCCTGCGCGCGGGCGTCTCGCCGGCGGCCGCGGGGGAGGTTTTGGGCGAGGAGGAACGCGAGCTTGAGCGTGTCATGCTGGGGTTGCGCACGTCGGAGGGTATTGAGCTTGATGGGTTGCCGGGCGTCGCGTCGGGGCACGAGGCCGGGGCTGGCTGCGTGAGCATGCCCGCGGGTGGGCGCGTCGCCTCGCTCATCGCGGACGGCCTGATCGATGGAGCTGCCGCGCTGCGTGGGCGGGTCTGTCTGACGTTGCGTGGGCGCTTGCTGGCGGACTATGTGACGCGTGAATTGATGGGCTACTGAGGGCGCGCGGCCCGCGTGAGGCATAATCCACACTATTTGGTCAGTATTCATTATTGTTCAGACAAATAACAAAGTGACTTGTATTGACACATATACAAGCTAGTCTGTGGTTACCAATACTCACCATTTGTCAGATGGGGCACGTCGGGGATGTGACAAGCTCGCGCAACCTCTCGATAATGTTGACATCCTGGTTGAAGTATGTTTGCCTAGAGGTGTCATGTGAAGCCGAGCTGTCAATGGGCCCTCTCCACAAAGGCGCTTGTTGAGGTTCAGATACAAGGAAAAGTGTGGAACTGTGACTCTGCGATACGCTGTCATTGCTGACATCGTGGGCTCTCGTACGTTGACCAATCGTGCAGAGGCTCAGGGAATCTTTGAAGCAGCCCTCGAGAGGGCGGCGGAGGGGCTGGCCCTCCTCGAAGCCCCCTACCCGACGGTGGGCGACGAGTTCCAAGCGGTTGCGTACACGCTCGAAGATGCGTTGCTCTTCACCTTGCGTGCCCAGCTCCTGCTTCCCCCCCAGCTTCAGCTTCGCTTTGGTATCGGCGCCGGGCGCATTGAGGAGTTCTCCTCCGGCGTGCACCGTCAGGCTCCCTCGCGCCCGCGAGCGGGGGAGGGCGCCTCCCTCCAGGACGGATCGGCGTGGTGGGCCGCGCGCTCCGCGATCAACCGTGCACACGACGTCCAAGACTCCTCGAACCCCTTCATTCGTACCTGGTTCGTGGCTCATGCCTCCGTCGAAAGCTACATGTCTTCTAGCTGCCAGACCAGTGTCAATGCCCTGCTGAGCCTGCGCGACCACGCGATCCTCAAGCTGTCGGCCCGCCATCGTCGCATTACCGCCTCGCTGCTGCTGGGCAAGACGCAGGTGGAGATTGCCCGCGTCGAAAAGCTCTCACAGCAGGCCATTTCCGACTTCGCTCGCGGTACGGGAGCGGGGCTTATCCAGTCGTCTCTCCTCATCGCGGAGGCCGCCCGTGCATGAAACCCTACTCTTGGGCATCGCTGCCTCGGAGCTCACCGTTCTCCTGACGTCCGACCCTCGACGGTGGTCGCGCCGCCTCATCGTCTTTCTGACGCTGATCACCGCGGTCGCGTGCTACTCGCGGTTTGTCCTCGGCGTGAGCCTGGTCGCCATCGCCATCGCGACGGTGCTCGCCATCGTCTGGTTCGGGTGGGACCTGGCCGACGGCTCCGCCCGCTCGGTGCTCGCGCGCTGGGCGCTCGCGACGCTCGGCTTCCTGACCCTCATGAGCCTGAACGCGGATAGCTTTCCTCATCTGTCGCTGCGCAGCGGGCGCTCGATCGACCTCATCATCACGGTGCTTTTCCTGGCGACCGGCCCCGTCAATCACCTGATTACGGCCATCCTGATGTGCGCCCGAGGGCGCGCGACGGAGCCTGTCCCCGGATGGATTAACGCGCCTGTGCTGCCGGCGATGCCCAGCGTCCAGGACGAGGAGGCGCAGGAGCAGGGCGCGGAGCAGTCGGACGCGGGGGTGTCGGAGGCGGCGCAGTCGGACGCAGCGGATCCGGACTCAGCGGACATGGCGAAGTCGGCGGGCGATGAGGAAGCACCGCTGACCCCGAGCTCCCTGCCGATCATCGCCGCGCAGGACAACCCGGGTGACGATAAGGGGCCCGCCCTGCGCGGCGGGCGCTGGATCGGCCCCCTCGAACGCCTTCTCATCATCGTCCTCGCGGGCGCGGACGCGCAGGTCGCGATCGCGGCTGTCGTCGCCGCTAAGGGTGTCATTCGCTTCCCGGAAATCTCCCAGGACTCCTCGGGTGAGAAGGCCGAAGAGTTCCTGATCGGGTCGGTCTCCTCCTGGATCCTCGCCGCGCTCGTGGCGATGTTCATTCGCGTCACTCTCCAGCCGTGAGCGCCTCGCCGCTAGAGTATGCCGGGTGAGAACAGCAGACCCCTACGGGCATAACATCTTCGCCCACGACCCGCACCGCGACGGACCGGGAGCGCGTCGCCCCCGATCGGTGGCCGTTCACGTCGAGATCGGTATGGTCCTCGAAGACGTGGGATCGGGCTGGGTCGGCGCGGTCACGCGCGTCGAGAAGTCCGGCGGCGTCTACCTGGTCGAGCTCGAAGATCGGCGCGGGGTGCGCCGCTCCTTCCCCCTCGGCCCCGGCTTCTGGCTCGACGGTCGCCCCATCGAGGCCCTTCCTCCCAAGCCCAAGCCCGCCCAGGCCTCGCCCGGGGTGCAGCGGAGCGCCTCGGGGCGCCGGATCACCAACTCGGGGTCCTTCGCGCCAGCCTCCAGCGCCCCCACGGTCGCCAAGCGCTCGCGAATCTGGGTGGAGGGGCGCCACGATGCCGAGCTCGTCCAGCACGTGTGGGGCGAGGACCTGGCCGCGGCCGGCATCGCCGTCCAGCTGCTCGAGGGCGTGGACAATCTCGAGGATGTCCTTGAGGTCTTCGGGCCCACCGACACCGCCCGCGCGGGCGTGCTCGTCGACCACATGGTGCCCGGTTCGAAAGAATCGCGTATCGCCGAGGCCGTCTCGGCGCGCTGGCCGGGCGCTGTCCTGGTGCTCGGGCACCCCTTCGTCGACATCTGGCAGGCCGTCAAGCCCGAGCGCGTGGGCCTGCGCGCCTGGCCCGACGTGCCGCGCGGTATCGACATCAAGCATGGCACGCTGGACGCACTCGGCTGGCCGCACGCCGACCAGCGCGATATCGCGATGGGGTGGAAGCGAATCCTGTCCACCGTGCGCACCTATCGCGACCTGGAGCCCGCCCTGCTCGGCCGCGTCGAGGAGCTCATCGACTTCGTGACGGTGCCCTGGGCCCAGTGACGCGCATGCGTGCCGTGAGGTTCGCAATGAGCGCACGCTCCGTGCCCCGTCCGGGTCGCCGCCGCTCGCGCGCGGGGGGTAGCATTGGCACTCAGAAAGAGAGAGTGCCAGGACGGAGGGAGTGACATGGCACGCAACAGCGCGCAAAACCGCAGACTCGACGTCCTGCGGGCCATCGTCACCCAGTACGTCGCCACCCGCGAACCCGTCGGCTCTAAAGCCATCGCCGCCGGCGGGCTGGGCGTCTCCTCCGCGACGATCCGCAACGACATGGCGGTCCTGGAGGAAGCGGGCCTCATCTACCAGCCGCACACCTCCGCGGGCCGGGTCCCGACCGACCGCGGCTACCGCGTCTTCGTCGACCGCCTCGCCCAGCTCAAGCCCATGAGCGCCCCGGAACGCCAGGCACTGGAGACCTTCCTCTCCGAGTCCGTCGACATCGACGATGTCGTGGAACGCTCCGTCCGCCTCCTCGCGCAGGTCACCCACCAGGTCGCCCTCGTGCAGTACCCGGGTTCGCGCGTGCGCACCCTCAAACACCTCGAGGTCCTCGCCATCGCGCCGGGGCGTATTCTCACCGTCGTCATCACGACCGACGGCGAGGTGGGGGAGCGGACCCTCACCCTCGACACGCCCCTCGACGACGCCCAGCTGCTCGCCGTGCGTGATCACCTGCGCGCCCACTGTGACGCGGCCACCTCGCTCACCGCGCGCTCCTGCGTGGACGCTGCCACGGCCTCGTGCCGCCCCGAACTCTTGGCGGCCGTCGTCGCGGTCGGCTCCGCGCTCGCCGAGGTGCTCACCGGCGAGGGAGAGGCAAAGATCGTCGTCGCCGGAGCCGCCAACCTGGCGCGCGGTGCGCTCGACTTCCGTGACATCGCCCCCGTCCTGGACGCGCTCGAAGAACAGGTCGTCCTCATGCGTCTCTTCTCGGAGGCGGACCCCGGCGAAGACCTGCACGTGAGCATCGGCGCGGAAAACCCGCACGATGCCCTGGCCGAGGCCGCCGTCGTCACGGGCACCTACCGGGCCGGCGCGGACGAGAGTGGCGGCTCCGCCCACCTGGGCGTCGTGGGCCCGATGCGGATGGACTACGCGCGCACCATGAGCTCCGTGCGAGCCGTCGCCGCCTACCTGTCCCGGTACCTGGCCCGAGAGACAAGCACCTGACCATGCACACCGCCCACCAGAGCCCAACGAACGCCCCGCACGAGAAGGAACAGCAAGCGTGAGAGACTACTACGAGGTCCTCGGCGTCGCCCGAGACGCCAGCCAGGACGAGATCAAGAAGGCGTACCGCAAGCTGGCGCGTAAGCTCCACCCCGACTACGCGGGCGCCGACTCGGAGGAAGCCTTCAAGGAGCTGTCGGTCGCCTACGAGACCCTCTCCGACCCCGAGAAGCGCCAGATGTACGACATCGGCGGCCCCGACGCCCTGCGCGGCGGCGGCGCGGGTGGGGGCGCCCCCTTCACGGGCTTCTCCGACATCTTCGAGGCCATGTTTACCGGCGGCTTCGGCGCCTCCTCGCAGGGCCCGGCCTCGCGCGTGCGACGCGGCAAGGATCAGCAGGTCACCGTCGACATCACCCTCGAGGACGCAGCATTCGGCGCCGCCAAGGAAGTCTCCTTCAAGACGCACGTTCTGTGCGACACCTGCCACGGCGCGATGTGCCAGCCGGGCACCTCCCCCGAGCAGTGCACGACCTGCCACGGTTCCGGTTTCGTCACGCAGATCCAGAATTCGCTCTTTGGACGCATGCAGACCCAGGCTCCCTGCCCCACGTGTCAGGGGTTCGGCTCCACGATCGCCCAGCCCTGCACGGAGTGCTCCGGCGCGGGACGCATCCCCACGCGCCGCACCCTCAGCATCAACATTCCGGCAGGCGCCAGCGAGGGCACGCAGATCCGCGTGAGCGGCGAGGCGGAGGTCGGCCTGGGCGGCGGCCCGAACGGTGACCTGTACCTGCTGATCCGCGAGAAGAAGCACCCGGTCTTCGACCGTCGCGGGGACGACCTGCACACGTGGATCACGATCCCGATGACGACCGCCGCGCTGGGCACCGAGTTCGAGCTGGATACGCTGGACGGCAAGAAGACGGTGACGATCAACGCGGGCACGCAGCCCAATGACGACATCGTGTTGGAGGGACTCGGCGTGGGTCACCTGCAGCGCTCGGGTCGCGGCGCGATGCACGTGCACGTGGATGTGGAGATCCCCAAGAAGCTGGACGAGACCTCGCGCAGGCTCCTTGAGCAGCTGGCCAAGGCGCGCGGCGAGGTTCGCGTTGAACCGCACCGTCAGCAGCCGACGTTCTTCGACAAGCTGCGCGACACCTTCATGGGCTGAGCGGCCATGACGCTTCCCGTTTTTCTCGGTGACGACCTCACTCCCGCGCCCTCGTCCCTGTCGGTGGGGGAGCGGGCGGCCCTGTCCGGCTCGGAGGGGCGCCACGCGGCCTCCGTGCGTCGCATCGGCGCCGGGGAATGGGTGGATGTCGTCGACGGGGCGGGCCTGCGTCTGCGCTGTGAGGTGAGCGGCGCGGACAAGTCCTCGCTCTCCCTCATCGTGCGCGAGGTGGTCCAGGAGGAGCCGCCGCGCCCGCAGATCGTGCTCGTCCAGGCGTTGGCGAAGGGCGGGCGCGACGAGGCCGCCGTGGAGATCTGCACCGAGATCGGTATCGACCGGGTAATTCCCTGGGCCTCCCAGCGCGCGATCGTCCAGTGGAAGGGGCCCAAGGCTGAGAAAGGGCGCCTCAAATGGGAGGGCGTCGCGCGAGCCGCCGCGAAGCAGTCGCGCCGCGCCTTCGTTCCGGTTGTGGAGGACGTCAAGGACAGCCGGGAGCTGGCCTCCTGGGTGCGTGCCCTCACAGACGAGGCCGGGGTCGCCTTCGTGTGTCACGAGGAGGCCTCGGTCTCGCTCGGGGCGGCGCTCGCCACGATCCAGGACTCGTGCGTCGATGGTGCCCTCCCCGCGCGCATCGCGCTCATCGTGGGGCCCGAGGGCGGAATCGGCGCCGAGGAAACGGCGCAGCTCGTGGACGCCGGTGCCCGCGCGATCGGCCTGGGGGCCAACGTTTTGCGCTCCTCGACGGCCGGCGCGGTCGCCCTGACGCTCATCCGCGCTGCCGCTGGGAAATACTAGCCCTGAGCGGCGCGGATGGATGTGCTGAGCGTATGGGTCTGTCCCGCGCCCAGCGCGACGACGTCCGTGCCGGAGTTGAAGGCGTTGGGCGGGCAGCTCATCGGCTCGACGGCAACGCCCACGCGGCCGATGTTGTCGGCCGAATAGACCTGCAGCCAGCGCGCATCGGACGACAGCGACACGCCCACGCCGGAGTCGGGGTCGCGCAGCGTCACTGTCCAGGTTCCCGGCGGCAGCCCCGCGAAACAGTGATCTAATCCGGCCTCGCCGATTCGTGCCGGGGAGCGGAAATCCAGGCCGAAGTCCGCCACGTCGTGGGCGGCGACCGGGATCATGCTCGCGTCCGCCTCGTAGATGATCGACGCGGGGTTGGCGAGCTCGAGCAAGTCCGCGCGGATGCCGTCGACGGCCAGATACGGGTGGAACCCGACGCCGAAGGGAGCCGTGCCCTGCCCGACGTTCGTCGCGGACAGCTCAACGGCGAGGCCCGCCCGCGCATCTAGGCTGTAGCGCGCGGAGGCAAGAAGCGTCCAGGGGTAGGAATAGCGAGCTGCGATGAGCGTGCTGAGCTGCACGCAGGAGGCGTCGGCCCGGTCAACCTGCCAGTCCTGGAAGGCCACGAAACCGTGCAGGGACGTCCCGAAGGCCGGCTCGTCGACGGGCAGGTCATAGCTCGTTCCCTCCCACGAGTAGGCGCCGCCCGCCACGCGGTTCGGCCAGGGCATGAGCACCTTTCCCAAGTAGGCGGGAGGACACTCGTCCACGCGGTGGGGGACGATCAGCTCGCGGCCCCGATACGTCAGGCCGGCCAGACCCGCACCGACCGTGACGATCCGCGCCTCGTAGTCGCCGGCGCGCAGAACCACTTCGCGCCCCGACGCGCCGTAGGTGATCATGGATGCTCCTTTGCGTTGTCTCATTATCGCCATTCTAATCGGGGCCGGTTCCACCATGTCACGCGGCCGGGCGTATTCTTATAGAGAATGACTCTCGATTGAAAGGAAGCTCAGCCGCATGGCACACGAGATCACGAACGAGCTGGTCGAACGCCTCCAGGCCTACACGGACACCGCCCGCACGGTCGCGCGCAACGCCGTCTCCCACGCCGGTGTCGAACCCGTCGCCTTCGACCGCGCCAAGGTCGTTGCCACCCCCACCGTCGTCTCCCACAAGGTGGACGACTGGAAGGTCACCTCCCAGAAGAAGTCTGGACGCTGCTGGCTCTTCTCCTCCCTCAACCTCCTGCGCTCCACCACCCGCACGCACCTGGGCGTCAAAGACTTCGAGTTCTCGCAGAACTACGTCCTCTTCTGGGACAAGTTCGAGCGCGCCAACTTCTTCCTCACCGACGTCATCGCCACCGCCTCGACGGAGGACCTCGACGGCCGCCTCCTGCAGTTCCTGCTCGGCGACGTGCTCTCCGACGGCGGCCAGTGGGACATGGCCGTGTCCCTCTACCTCAAGCACGGCCTCGTCCCCAAGACCGCGATGCCCGAAACCGAGTCCTCCAGCCACACCGCCCCGATGAACGGGCGCCTCAAGGTCGTCCTGCGCCGCACCGCCCTGGAGCTGCGCGCGCTCGTGGCCGCCGGAGCATCCGAGGACGAGATCAACGAGGTCAAGGAGGCAGCCCTGGCCGACGTGTGGCGTATCCTCGTCATCTGCCTGGGCGAACCCCCGGCCTCGTTTGAGTGGGAATGGCGCGACGATGCGGGCGAGTTCCACCGCGACGGCGTGCTCACCCCGCGCGAGTTCTACCAGCGCTACGTGGACGTGGACCTGACCCAGTACGTGTGCCTCGTCGACGACCCGCGCGCCGAGCACCCCAAGGGGCACACCCTCACGGTCGACCACATGGGCAACGTCGTGGGCGGACGCCCGATCCTCTACGTCAACGCCCCCGTCGAGCAGATCCGCTCCATCACTGCCTCCGTCCTGGCTTCGGGCCGCGCCGTCTGGTTCGGCGCCGACTGCGGCAAACAGTCCGACCGCGCCTCCGGCCTGTTCGTCGACGGCCTCTACGACTACGACAACCTCTTCGGCGTGGACTTCTCCACCTCGAAGGAGCAGCGCGTGAACACCGGCGAGTCCGCGATGAACCACGCGATGCTCTTCACCGGCGTCGACATCGACGAGGAGGGCAACGCCCGCCGCTTCCGCGTGGAGAACTCGTGGGGCGAAGAGCCCGGCGAGAAGGGATTCTTCACGATGGACGCCGCCTGGTTCGACGCCAACGTCTTCGAGGTCGCCGTCCACGTGGACGACCTGCCCGACGAGCTGCGCGCCGTCATCGCCGAGGAGCCGACGCACCTGCCGGCCTGGGATCCGATGGGCGCCCTGGCCTGAGCGGGTCGCGTTCAGGCGCTGACGCGTGAAACGCTCCGTGTGGGGTGGGTGACGTGGGACAATAGTTCTGCGACACCCACCCCACATCCGTCTGGAGGATCCATGAGCACCGACGTCACCCGCGACTTCGCGTTTGGCCTGCCCAAAGCCGAGCTGCACCTGCACCTGGAAGGCACCCTCGAGCCCGACCTGAAGCTGGCCCTGGCACGCAAGAACGGCGTGGATATCGGCCAGAGCACCGTCGAAGAAGTTCAGGCCACCTACCGCTTCAACGACCTGACCTCCTTCCTGGCCGTCTATTACCCGGCGATGGACGTCCTGCAGGACGAGGACGACTTCTACGCGCTGGCGGCCGCCTACTTCCAGCGTGCGCGCGCCAACGGCGTCGTGCGCGCCGAATGCTTCTTCGACCCCCAAGCCCACACCAGCCGCGGCATCGAGATCGACACCGTCATCCGCGGCTACCACCGCGCCGTCGTCGAAGCGCGCGAGAGTGGCCTGTCCGCGGACCTCATCCTCTGTTTCCTGCGCGACATGAGCGCGCAGTCCGCCCTCGAGACCCTCCAGGCGGCCCTGCCCTACAAGCACATGTTTATCGGCGTGGGGCTGGACTCCGACGAGCGAGACAACCCGCCCACCAAGTTCGCCCGGGTCTTCGAGCTGGCACGCGAGGCCGGCCTGCACGTGACGATGCACTGCGACATCGACCAGGTCGGCTCCATCGACAACATCCGCGCGGCGCTCACCGAGCTGGGCGCGCAGCGCCTGGACCACGGCACGAATATCGTGGAGGACCCTTCCCTGGTCGCCTACGCGCGAGACCACGGCATCGGCCTGACCTCCTGCCCCCTGTCCAACTCCTTCGTCACGGAGGAGATGAAGGGCAAGGAGATCGTCGAGCTGACCGCCGCCGGCGTGAAGGTCAGCATCAACTCCGACGACCCCGCCTACTTTGGAGGCTACATCGGGGACAACTACCTGGCGCTTGCCGAGCGTTTCGACCTCGGTCGCGCGGATCTGGAGCGCATCGCCCGCAACTCCATCGACATCGCCTGGATCCCGGACGAACAGAAGAAGGCGATGCACGCGCGCATCGACAGCTTCGTCGCACAGAACTGACCTTCCCGGAGCGAGCGAGGCCGGGGCGGGCGAGCGACCCCACCTCGGCCTCGTTCGTCGAGGGAAGCACCCGAAGGACACGTGCCACCCAGTGGACCGTTCCGTCACAATTGGCCACCCCGTGAACGCGGAGCGCGCCCGAAGCCAAGGCCTGCCATGATAGGAGCCATGACGAACCACACGAAGCCGACGTTGTTGATTTCCAACGTCCTGCCGGCACGGCCGGGGGACGAGGCATACAACAACATCTGCATGCGCCTGTGGGATCGTCTGCTTGAGGCCGCGCTGCCCACCTGGAACGTCATCCGCGAATACGCGCAGGAAGACGGAGCCGAGGGCGCCACGCTGCGCGCCAGCGCCGCCGACGCGATCATCATCATGGGCGGCGAAGACGTCCACCCTGCCCACTACGGCGCCTCCCAGGGCTACAACCGCGAGGGGCGCCACTGGTACCGCGCCGACCTCGGACAGCTCGCCCTCGTCGATTACGCTGCCCGAACCGGCACCCCGCTGCTCGGTATTTGCCGCGGTATGCAGATCATCAACACCGCGCTTGGCGGCACCCTCGAACAGGACATCGCCGACGGCACCCACTCCAACCCCACGATCCTCTCCGATCACCGATTCGTGCGCCACAGCGTGCGCGTCGACGCCGACAGCCACCTCGAGCGAGCCCTGGCCCCCGTCCTCGTCGATTCCCAACTGACCATCTCGTCGGCCCACCACCAGCGCGTCGCCCGCCTCGGCGACACCCTGCGCGTGAGCGCCTACGCCCCCGACGGAACCGTCGAGGCCATCGAATCTCCCGACGCCCCGATCATCGGCGTCCAGTGGCACCCCGAAGACCCCGCCGACGACATCGCCCAGCTGCGTTGCCTGCTCGGCCACCTCGACGCGCGCCGCGTCCCCCGACTCGAGAAGGCGTCGACTACCCTGGTCGCATGACCATCGCACCGGGAACGAACTTCGACGACCCCCGATTCCGCGACGACGCGCGCACGCCCGTGCAGCGCATGCGCGACGGCGACTACTACGTCGCCGACGACGAGCTTTCTGCGCTCACGAAGCGCGCGGTACGCCTCCTGAGCCTCTACGAACAGGCGCACCCCACAGACCCGGACATCGCCCGCTACCTGCTCGCCCAGGTTCTCGGCGAGGTGGGGGAGGGCGTCGACATTCGCCCGCCCCTGCGCGTCGACTACGGGCACAACATCACCATCGGCGACGGATCCTGGATCAACTACGGCCTGACTGTTCTCGACGTTGCCCCGGTCGTCATCGGTGCCGACGTCCTCATCGGCCCCAACTGCTCGCTCTACACGGCGATCCACCCGACCGAACCCGGGCCTCGTCGCGCCAAGTGGGAGTCCGCCGCCCCGATCACCCTCGAAGACAACGTGTGGCTGGGAGGCTCCGTCGTCGTCTGCCCGGGCGTCACCATCGGCGAAAACTCGATCATCGGAGCCGGGGCCATCGTCACCCGCTCCGTGCCCGCCAACTCCATCGCCGTGGGCAACCCCGCCCGCGTCATCAAGGAACTCGACCCGACCGCCCCGCGCGCGCTCCAGGCCGCAGGCGCCGGCGTCGTCGATGAGCGAACCACGGGGAAACAAGCATGAGCATCCTGCCGATCTGCATCACGGGCGAACCGGTCCTGCACAGGGTCGCCGCCCCCGTCGAACGCTTCGACTCCTCCCTGACCGACCTCGTCGCCGACATGACCGACACCATGCACGAGGCCCCCGGCGTGGGGCTGGCCGCCCCGCAGGTCGGCGTCGGGCTCCAGCTTTTCGTCTGGTCGTACCGGGGAGGCGGGCCCTTCGACAGGCGCTACCGTGACGCCCTCGCCCTGGACCGCGCCGCCACCCTCGGCTTCAACGACGCGATGAGCGGCGTCGTCGTCAACCCCACGCTCGACCTCGTCTGGGACGAGGCCGGTGCGGGCGCGATCCTCCCCGCCCAGCCAGACATCGCCGACGAGGCCGAGGGCTGCCTGTCGGTGCCCGGCGTGACCTATCCGCTGCGCCGCGCGCTCGGCGCCATCCTGCGCGGCTACGACGCGAATGGGCGCCCGATGACGGTGGCCGCGCGCGGCTGGCTCGCGCGTATCTTCCAGCACGAATACGACCACCTGCATGGAACCCTCTACGTCGACCGCCTGGAGGAACCCTACGGGCAGATGGCCGCGGAGCTCGCAGACTCCAAGGGCTGGGGATGCCCCGGATACACGTGGACCCCGGGGGAGCGAACCTAAGCCGCCCCGCCAGGGTCCGTCAGGCGCGGTGTGTCTCAGTGGACCTCGAAACCCAGCGAGCGGAAGTACTCGCGCACATCCTCCGTGGCCTCGGGCGTGGGAGCCTTCGCATCCTCAAGCTGGTACTCCAGGCCGAGGGAATGCCACTTGTCCTTACCCAGCTGGTGGAAGGGAAGAACCTCGATACGGTCGATGACGTCCTTCCAGCGGGTGACGATCTCACCGACCTTGCGGATGTTCTCGGGGTCGTCCGTCAGACCCGGAACCAGGACAAAACGAATCCAGATGCGTGTGTCCCCGCCTCGAGCCGCGATGCGGTCGCCGAATGCAATGGTGGGGGCCAGCTCACGGCCGGTCGCCTTCTTGTAAGTCTCCTCGTCGCCACTCTTGACGTCTAGAAGCACCAGATCGATCGCGTCGAGCATCTCGTCGTCGCAGTTCGCGCCCAGGTAGCCGGAGGTGTCGATGCACGTGTGCACGCCCATCTCCTTGGCACCCAGCAGGATGCGCTTGGCGAAGTGGGGCTGCATGAGGACTTCGCCGCCGGACAGTGTGATGCCGCCCTTCGTCGTTCGGAAAATACGACGATAGCGGGCGATACGGGAGAGCAGCTCCGTGTCGGACACGGGAGCGCCGTCCTTCATGAGGAACGTATCAGGGTTGTGGCAGTACAGGCAGCGCAGCGGACAGCCGTTGAGGAACACAGTCATGCGCGTGCCGGGGCCGTCGACGGCGGTCACCAGCTCCCAGGAGTGAATGGAACCGAGCGTGCCCTCTCGCATGCGTCGCAAGCGTTCGGAACGCTCGAGGTCCGTGATCTCCTCAAGGCCCTCGACGCCCGCGCCGACGGTACGGGATTGGGGAGCCTGGAAGTCCTGCTCGCGGAACGTGGGAATGGCGAGGGGCTGCGTCATGATTCCTTCTTCGAGGTAGTACGGGCGCGGCGATGGCGCGAACGAGGCCGGTGCGTCGCTGAATGCGGGCGGAACCGGCGGGCATAGCAGTGGGGCGCCGGGCGTGCGCCCAACGCCCCACTACCGTCGACCGATCAGGCCGAGTGGTGGAAGGTGCGGGACAGGACGTCCAGCTGCTGCTCACGGGTGAGCTTGACGAAGTTCACGGCGTAGCCGGAAACGCGAACGGTCAGGTTCGGGTACTTCTCGGGGTGCTCCATGGCGTCCTTCAGCGTGGACTCCTCGAGAACGTTGATGTTCGCGTGGTACAGGCCGTCCTTGTCGCCGCGCTCCTCGCGGGCGGCCTTCATGTCAGCGAGACGCTCTTCGTAGGTCTTGGTTGCCATAACATTTCTCCTTACTTGTGAGACGCCGGCGGTGCCGGCTGGGCGAACCGGGTTGCGGTGCGCCCACGATGGTGGGTGGCGGGGATCAACGCAGGTTGCACATCGACCCCCGCCAATGGTGGATCAGTAGCCCTTGGTGCCGTCGTAGGCGCAGGAATCGTCCGGAACGAAGCCCGCGTCGAGGATGCCGACCAGGTTCTGGATCTGCTCTTCCTTGGAACGACCCAGGCCCTGCGGGGTGATCGTGTTCGTCAGCGAGATGCCGTCGAGCGCGTCGTTGTAGTCCAGCTTGCCGACCGACAGCATGGAGGCGACCATGCCGTGCGTGTCGATGCCGTTCTCGGGGTTCGCGCCGGGGGCGAAGGGGGTGCCCTTCTCGTGGCCCGACGGGAAGGAACCGGTGGCCTTGCCGTAGACGACGTTCGAGGTGATCGTCAGGACCGACTGGGTCGGGATCGCGTCGCGGTACATGGGGATCGCGCGGATCTTGTCCATGACGGTGTGGACGACGGTCGCGGCGATGTCGTCGGCGCGGTCATCGTCGTTGCCGTAGGTCGGGAAGTCGCCCTCGGTGCGGTAGTCGACGACCAGGCCGGTCTCGTCGCGGATCGGGTAGACCTTCGCGTACTTGATGGCGGCCAGCGAGTCGGCGACGATGGACAGGCCGGCGATGCCGCAGCCCATGGTGCGAACGATCTCGGCGTCGTGCAGCGCCATCTCAATGGCCTCGTAAGCGTAGCGATCGTGGCAGTAGTGGATGATGTTGAGGGCCTCGACGTAGGTGCCAACGACCCAGTCCAGCATCTCCTCGTAGCGCTTCCACACGTCGTCGAAGTCGAGGGGGCCATCGCCCTGGACGGGCTCGTAGCCCTCCATGACCTGCTTGCCGCTCATCTCGTCGCGGCCGCCGTTGATGGCGTAGAGCAGGGCCTTGGCGGCGTTCACGCGGGCGCCGAAGAACTGCATCTGCTTGCCGACGCGCATGGGGGACACGCAGCACGCGATGGCGGCGTCGTCGCCCCAGTGGGCGCGGATCTGCGGATCGGACTCGTACTGAATCGACGAGGTCTCGATCGAGATGCGGGCGCAGAACTCCTTGTAGCCGCGGGGCAGGTTCTCGTCCCAGAAGATGGTGATGTTCGGCTCGGGGGCCGGGCCGAGGTTCACCAGGGTCTGGAGCAGACGGAACGAGGTCTTGGTGACCAGCGTGCGGCCGTCGTCGCCGAAGCCGGCGTCGGACCAGGTGGCCCAGTAGGGGTCGCCCGAGAAGATCTGGTCGTAGGCGATGGTGCGCAGGAAGCGGGTGATGCGCAGCTTGATGACCAGGGCGTCGATGATCTCCTGCGCGCCGGACTCATCGAGCGTGCCGTTCTTCAGGTCGCGCTCGAAGTAGCAGTCGAAGAAGCCGGAGAGGCGGCCGATCGACATGGCGGCGCCGTCCTGAGACTTCACGGAGGCCAGGTAGCCGAAGTAGGTCCACTGCACGGCCTCGTGCGCGTTGGTGGCCGGGCCGGAGATGTCGTAGCCGTAGGAGGCGGCCAGGTTCTTCAGCTTCTTCAGGGCCTTGATCTGCTCGGAGTGCTCCTCGCGGTAGCGCGCCCAGTGCTCGGAGAAGGGCTGGTCGGCGTAGCGATCCTTGTCCTTCTGCTTCTCGGCGATGAGGTGATCAACGCCGTAGAGGGCCACACGGCGGTAGTCGCCGATGATGCGGCCACGGCCGTAGGCATCCGGCAGGCCGGTGATGATGTGGGAGGAGCGCGCGGCGCGAATGCGCGGGGTGTAGATGTCGAAGACCGCATCGTTGTGGGTCTTGCGGTACTGGGTGAAGATCTTCTTCACCTCGGGGTTGTATT
>CATWCG010000002.1:0-27775 GCA_958349165.1 uncultured Actinomyces sp.
TCGATGGACCGTCGCCTCTCCATGCGCGAGGTGGCCGACGCGGTCATCAACCAGGTCGACGACTGATCACAGAACTTTCGAAGCAGGCGGGGAGAGTCAACGACTCTCCCCGCCTGCTTCGTCTGACGACGCCCTCACTCGTTAGCGGAACGCACGAGGATGCGGTTGGTCACACGGGCGACGGAGATGAGTCGTCCCGCGTCGTCGCGAATGTCGACGGTGTGCACGGTCGAGGAGCGACCCAGGTGCACGGCCGTCGCCGTCGCCGTGATCCTCCCCTCCCGTCCCGCGCTGATGTGGGAGGCGTTGAGCTCGGTGCCGACCGCGTAGGCCTGCTTGCCCGGATGCGTCTCACGCGCGTGGATCTGAGCGGCGAAAGAGGCCGCTGTTTCGGCGAGAGCGGCAGACGCGCCGCCGTGCAGGATGCCGGCGCTCTGGCGGTTGCCGTCAATGGGCATCGAGATGACGGTGCGCGCCGCCGAGTGTTCGAGCACCTCCATGCCGGTGGCCTCCATGAGCGTTCCAGGCCAGTGGGCGCCTACCCAGCCGCCTGTCGCGAGGGGGTCGGGCGTGGAGGCGTGGGTGCGTTTCGTCTGGTGATCGTGTGTCATGGCATCTAGGGTGGCATGTGTGAGTGACACTGTGCTGATTATTGACGGCCATTCGATGGCTTTTCGCGCGTTCTATGCGCTCCCGCCGGAGAATTTCGTGACGGCGACGGGGCAGCACACGAACGCTGTTTACGGCTTCGTGTCAATGCTCACGCGCCTGCTGGAGACGGAGCGCCCAACCCACGTGGCCGTCGCCTTCGATGTGTCGAGGCACTCATTTCGGACCGAGGAGTACCCGGAGTACAAGGGCACGCGCGACGCGACTCCCGAGGAGTTCAAGGGCCAGGTGGAGCTCATCCGTGAGGTCCTGGACGCGATGGGTATTGTCTCGCTGTCACGCGAGGGCTTCGAGGCCGACGATATTTTGGCGACGCTCGCTCACCGCGCGAGCGCCGACGGATCAACAGTCCTCATCGTGTCGGGTGACCGCGACTCCTTCCAGACGGTCACCGACAACGTCACTGTCCTGTACCCGGGCACGGGACCGGGCGACCTGCGCCGTATGACGCCCGAGGCCGTCGAGGCCAAGTACGGGGTGCCGCCGCATCGCTACCCGGAGATTGCTGCGATCGTCGGCGAGACGTCGGATAATCTGCCGGGAGTGCCCGGCGTGGGGCCCAAGACGGCTGCACAGTGGATCAACAAGTACGACGGCTTGGACAACCTGCTGGCGCGCGCCGACGAGATCGGCGGCAAGCGCGGCGCTGCCCTGCGCGAGCACATGGACGACGTCGTGCGCAACCGCCGCCTCAATCGTCTCCTCACCGACATGGATCTCGAGGTCGGCCCCGCCGACCTGGCGCGCGGCGCGACCGACGTGGCGGCCATTGACAGGCTCTTCGACTCCCTGGAGTTCGGGCGGCTGCGCGTCAAGGTCCGCGAGGTCGCCGGCATCGGCAGGGGACAGGCACCCGCGGCCGAGTCCGCCGAGGAGGCCGTACCCGAGACGCGGGTGGAGGTGCGCCTAGCCGATGCCCACTGTGACATCGCCGCGTGGACATCCGCGCACCCCACTGTCGCCCTCCTCGTCGAAGGCGACATGCGCCCAACCCGAGGAGACGTCTCCCGGATCGTCCTCGCGACCGCCGACGAAGCCCTGGTCATTGATCCAGCCGAGCTCAGCCCCGCGCAAGAGGGCGCGCTCACCGCCGTCTTCGCCCAGGCCTCGTCCCTCATCGTGCACGACGCGAAGGGAACGCGTCACGCCCTCGCATCGAGGGGATGGGCGCTCGGAGCGCCGTCCTACGACACGATGCTCGCCGCCTACCTGGCTCACCCCGACCAGCGATCCCACAAGCTTGAGGACGTGGCCTCGCGCCTGCTCGGCGTGACCATCGAGGAAGGCAACGCCGACTCAGACGCCCTCTTCGACCTCGGAGATATCGGCGAGGGGCCCACCGCCGCCCAGGTGCGCGCGGGTCGCCTCGCAGCCGCGCTCCACCCGCTGGCCGACAAGCTGCGCCGGGCGCTCGACGAGAGCGGCGAAACGGCGCTCCTGACAGACATGGAGATGCCACTCTCGCGCCTCCTAACCCAGATGGAGACCGTCGGCATCGCCGCGGACACCCGCGTCCTTGACGACCTCTCGACCGAGCTCGGCGCCGACGTCGAGGCCGCCCGCAACGGCGCGTGGGCCGCCGCCGGACGCGAGGTGAACCTCTCCAGCCCCAAGCAGCTCCAAGAAATCCTCTTCGACCACTTCGGGCTACCCAAGACCAAGAAGACCAAGACCGGCTACACGACGAACGCCGACGCGCTGGCGGACCTGTGGGCCAAGACCGAGGAAAGCGGGGGAGCGGGGCACGACTTCCTCGGATTCCTCCTCACCCACCGCGATCGCATCAAGCTCAAGCAGATGGTCGACTCCCTGTCCGCGACCGTGGCCACGGACGGACGCATCCACACGACCTTCTCCCAGGTCGCCGCGGCCACGGGTCGCCTCGCCTCCTCCGACCCGAACCTGCAGAACATCCCCGCGCGCAGCGCCGACGGCATGCGCATCCGCGGCGCCTTCGTCGCGGGCCAGGGCTACGAGTCCCTCATGAGCGCCGACTACTCGCAGATCGAAATGCGTCTCATGGCACACCTCTCCGGCGACGAGGCGCTCATCGAGGCCTTCAACTCCGGCGAGGACCTGCACCGCACCATGGCATCCATGGTCTTCGGCACGCCCGTCGCCGACGTCACCGGCGAGGAGCGTTCGCGCATCAAGGCCACCTCCTACGGCCTCGCCTACGGCCTGTCCTCCTACGGCCTGGCCGCCCAGCTCGGCATCCCCGTCCCCGAGGCCGCAGCCCTGCGAGAACGCTACTTCGAGCGCTTCGGCAAAGTCCGAGACTACCTCGAGGGCCTCGTCGCCCAGGCCCGCGCCGACGGCTACACACAGACCATGTTCGGACGCCGCCGCTACCTACCCGACCTGCGCTCGACGAACCGCCAGCGCCGAGAAATGGCCGAGCGCGCCGCGCTCAACGCGCCCATTCAGGGCAGCGCCGCCGACATCGTCAAGATCGCCATGCTGGACGTCGCCTCCGCGCTGAGTGAAGCCGGATTGGCCTCGCGCCTCCTCGTGCAGATCCACGACGAACTCCTCCTCGAGGTCGCCCCCGGCGAGGAGAAGGCCGTCGAAGAGCTCGTCCGGGCCAAGATGGCGTCGCCTGTCACGCTGTCCGTCCCCCTGGACGTCGCCGTCGGCATCGGCGCGTCGTGGCAGCTCGCCGCCCATTAGGCGCCGACTTGGCGACGCACGCCACGTAAAGTGGCGCTACATTCGTCACATTTGCGCGTCCAAGGCTGCTAAACTGGACCACGGTGCCTAGGGACAGGTGCATCCGCATTCGTCCGCAGGCGCTGGAACTGTCCATCTACTATCCAGTCCGTTTCGGAGAAACTACTACATGACCACGAATACGCCGCAGGTCGCTATCAACGACATTGGTTCGGAAGCAGACCTGATCGCAGCCATCGACGAGACCATCAAGTACTTCAACGATGGCGACATCGTCGAGGGCACTGTCGTCAAGGTCGACCACGACGAGGTCCTCCTTGACATCGGCTACAAGACCGAGGGCGTCATCCTCTCTCGCGAGCTGTCCATCAAGCACGACGTCAACCCCGACGACGTCGTCGCCGTGGGCGACCAGATTGAGGCGCTCGTCCTCCAGAAGGAAGACAAGGAAGGCCGCCTCCTCCTGTCGAAGAAGCGCGCTCAGTACGAGCGTGCGTGGGGCAAGATCGAAAAGATCAAGGAAGAGGACGGCGTCGTTACCGGTACCGTCATCGAGGTCGTCAAGGGCGGCCTGATCCTCGACATCGGCCTGCGTGGCTTCCTGCCTGCCTCCCTCGTCGAGATGCGTCGCGTCCGCGACCTCGCCCCCTACATCGGTCGCGAGATCGAAGCGAAGATCATCGAGCTCGACAAGAACCGCAACAACGTGGTCCTGTCCCGCCGCGCATGGCTCGAGCAGACCCAGTCCGAGGTCCGCACGAACTTCCTGCACACCCTCCAGAAGGGTCAGGTGCGCTCCGGCGTCGTCTCCTCCATCGTCAACTTCGGCGCGTTCGTCGATCTCGGCGGTGTCGACGGCCTGGTGCACGTCTCCGAACTGTCCTGGAAGCACATCGACCACCCGTCCGAGGTCGTCGAGGTTGGCCAGGAAGTCACCGTCGAGGTTCTCGACGTCGACATGGATCGCGAGCGCGTCTCCCTGTCGCTCAAGGCCACCCAGGAAGATCCGTGGCAGGCATTCGCCCGCACCCACGCCATCGGCCAGGTCGTGCCCGGCAAGGTCACCAAGCTGGTTCCCTTCGGCGCGTTCGTGCGCGTCGAGGACGGCATCGAGGGCCTCGTCCACATCTCCGAGCTGGCTCAGCGTCACGTCGAGCTGCCGGACCAGGTCGTCAAGGTTGGCGAAGAGGTCTTCGTCAAGGTCATCGACATCGACCTCGAGCGTCGCCGCATCTCCCTGTCCCTCAAGCAGGCCAACGAGGGCGTGGACCCGAACTCTGAAGAGTTCGATCCTTCGCTCTACGGTATGGCCGCCGAGTACGACGAGAACGGCAACTACAAGTACCCCGAGGGCTTCGATCCGGAGACCCAGGAGTGGATGGAAGGCTTCGACGCTCAGCGCGAGGCGTGGGAAGCTCAGTACGCCGAGGCTCAGGCCCGCTGGGAGGCCCACAAGGCTCAGGTCCGCAAGGCCCTCGAAGAGGACGCCGAAGCGGCTCCCTCCATCGAGGAGCAGGCCTCCTACTCGACCCCGGTCGACAACGAGGGCACCCTTGCGTCCGACGAGGCCCTGGCTGCGCTGCGTGAGAAGCTGACGAACAACTGAATCGGTCGTTGTGACTGAGCGTCAACTCGTCAGTTCACGTTTGTGAACACATGGGTGGTGGCCCCCAGGTTTTCCTGGGGGCCACCACTTTTTGTTCTCGATGCCGCCAGATCCCCGGCTGCCGCTAGATCTCCGACCGCCGCCAGATCTCCGACCGCCGTGAGGCCTGCCCGCTGAGGCTGTGCTGCGTTGTGTGCCCGTGGGCGGCGGCCCGCCCGCTCACCGTCCGCGCTGCGAGCTTCGCTCGGCGCGTCGACTCGTTGTCCGGCCAGGCCCAGCCGCCGCCCACGGGCGCCGCAACCAGGCCCCGCAGGCCTCGCGGCGACCCCATCCGATCGACCTGGTTGCTCAGCAATCTCGCACGTAATTCCCCTGCGAGTATTTCAAACATTGACATCGCATCGTTGGAATTGCAACGTTTTGAGAGGGAGTCGAAAACTGACCGATGTAAATTACGTGCGACTTTTGCTCGGGGTTACGTCGTGGCCGCGGCGCACAGACAACGAGATCCCGCTCAACGAGACCCCGCTCGCCGATGCGCCGGGTTAGTGATTGATGGAAGTCAGGCAGCAGATCGCTTCAACAGCGCCACGTCCACGCAGGCGCCGACGATTGCGGCGCAGAGTGTCGGCACGATCCAGCCGAGCTGGTTGGCCTGGAGCGGACTCCACATGAGCAGGGAGTTGAAGCGGTCGGTGGCGACGCCGACCTGCGCGAGCGTCGTCGCCCCCGACCACGCGGCGGCCATCCATGCGCCCAGTCGGAAGGTCCAGGTCGCGGGCGTGGTCAGGCGGAAGGGATGGGTCACGATCGTCATGAAGACGACCGTGATGGCGATCGGGTAGAGGAAGGTGATGATAGGCACCGCGATCGCGAGCACCGACGACAGGCCCGCGGACGCCAGTACGAAGGAGATGAGCGTGAAGAGGATCATCCACGCCCGGTAGGAGATCGAGGGCAGCAAGCGGTTAAAGAACTCCGACGTGGCGGCGATGAGTCCCACCGCGGTCGTCATGCAGGCGGTGAGCACGATGAGACCGAAGACGATGTGACCCGGCCAGCCCATCGTCGAGCGCGCCGCATCGGCCAGGAGGCTCGCGCCGTCCGTGTAACTCTGCGCGTTGGGGATGACGTGTCCGATCAGGCCCAGGCCGACGTAGACCACGGCCAGGAGTGCGCCAGCGATGAGTGCCGCGGTGGAGGTGCGCCGAACGACCTTGGCGCCGATGCCGCCGCCCGTGTGCCCCAGCGACGTCACGACGATAATGCCGAAGGCCAAGGCCGCGATGGAATCCATCGTCATGTAGCCTTCCAACAGGCCGGCGGCCAGTGGGTTGTGGACGTACTCGCCCGTGGGCGCGTCGTGCGAGGCTGGCAGGGATGCCAGGCAGAGGAATACCAGCAGAACGAGCAGGCCAAGGAGGATCGGTGTCAGGACCTTCCCGAGGCTGTCGATAATGTTCGTCGGGTTCCAACACAGGTAAAAGGCGATCCCAAAAAAGATCAGGTTGAAGATGACCGAGGCGAGCACCGATTTCGTGCCGATGACGGGTGCGACGGCCGTCGAAAAGGAGACGGCACCCGTTCGCGGGAGGGCGTAGAAGGCGCCGATGGAGAGGTAGACCAACACCGAGAAGACGAGGCCGAAAAGTCTGCCTGCGCGGCTGACGAGGTCGCGGATATCGGTGCCGGATAGCGCGATCGTGATGATCGAGATGACGGGGAGAGCGACGCCGCCGATGAGGAAGCCGATCATCGCGGGGGTCACATTGGTGCCTGCCGACGCTCCCATGATCGGCGGGAAAATAAGGTTACCGGCCCCAAAGAACATGGAGAAGAGCGTCAGTGAGGTCGCGATGAGGACCGCGGTACCTGAGCGCTGGGTGGAATCGTCGTTGACTGTGTGCGTCACTGCTACTCGCTGTGTTGTGGGGGCTTTAACAGGACCAATTCTTGCATGAGGGTACGTATACGCAACCGCAGGGGGGATACGCTGGTGCGATGACGACGTTACTTTCGTGCGGAGAATGCTCCGCCACACTCCTGCGGCCCCTCGGCCCGGCGCGTACGGAGGCGCCCTCCCGCGTGGTCGCGGTCAGCGGTGGGATTGGCTCCGGCAAGTCCACCGTGACCGCCACCTTCGCCTCGTTGGGTGCCGTCGTCGCGGACGCCGACGCCATCGCGCGCGAGATCATGGAGCCTGGGAAGGGTGCACTCGCCGAGGTTGCCGCGCGCTTCGGGGCGGACCTGATCCGGCCCGACGGGACTCTCGATCGTGCGGGCCTGGCTCGGCGTGTGTTCGCGGGCGAGGGAGCCGAGGAGCGCGTCGCAGCCCTCAACGCCATCACGCACCCCGCCATCGAGCGTCGCGCCTGGCAGATCCTGAGCGCCGCCCCCGCCGGTTCGCTCGCCGTCTATGACGTCCCGCTTCTCCTCGAGGGGGCAGGGGCGGAGCGTTTCGACGCCGTCGTTATCGTCGACGCCCCCCTCGAGGCGCGGATCGCACGCCTGGAGGGCAGGGGAGTGTCGCCCGAGGATGCGCGCGCCCGCATCTGCGCCCAGGCCTCGTCCCAGCAGCGCCGCGCAATCGCGCACGTGTGGATCGACAACGAGGGCAGCGCCGAGGACCTGCGGCAGGTCGCGTCCCGGGTGTGGCAGCGCTGGCTGACCGCCGATCTCTAGGGGGCCATGAACGAGGCCGGGCGCACGTTCGCTTGCCGCGCACCCGGGCGGGTCCTCCGCGCGCCGCCAGGGCGCGGGCGGTAGCGTAGGGGAGTGAGCGAAACCCCCGTCATCCGCCAGAATAAGCCCTTCGAGGTCATCTCCCCCTACACGCCGTCTGGTGACCAGCCCAAGGCGATCCGAGAGCTGGCTGCGCGCATTCGCGACGGCGAGCAGGACGTCGTCCTCATGGGTGCGACGGGCACGGGCAAGAGCGCGACCACGGCGTGGCTCATCGAGGAGCTGCAACGCCCCGCGCTGGTCCTCGAGCCCAACAAGACCCTCGCCGCCCAGCTCGCCGCCGAGTTCCGCGAGCTGCTGCCCAATAACGCGGTCGAGTACTTCGTGTCCTACTACGACTACTACCAGCCCGAGGCCTACGTCCCCCAGACGGACACGTTCATCGAGAAGGATTCCTCGATCAACGACGAGGTCGAGCGCCTGCGGCACAGCGCCACGAACTCCCTGCTGACGCGGCGCGACACGGTCGTCGTCTCCTCCGTGTCCTGCATCTACGGCCTCGGTACCCCCGAGGAGTACGTGGCGCGCATGATCGAGCTCGAGCGGGGCATGATCATCGACCGCGACGCGCTGCTGCGTCGCTTCGTCGCCATGCAGTACGTGCGCAACGACATGGCGTTCACGCGTGGCACGTTCCGCGTGCGCGGCGACACGATCGAGATCATCCCCGTCTACGAGGAGCTCGCGATCCGTATCGAGATGTTCGGCGACGAGATTGAATCCCTCGCGGTGCTACACCCGCTCACCGGCGACGTGATCGACCAGGTCGACCACACCTACCTGTTCCCGGCCTCGCACTACGTGGCGGGCGAGGAACGCATGAAGAAGGCGATCGCCTCCATCGAAGAAGAGCTGGATGATCGGCTCGCATGGTTCCGCGGCCAGAACAAGCTCCTCGAGGAGCAACGCCTGCGGATGCGCACCACCTTCGACCTGGAGATGCTCAAAGAAATCGGTTCGTGCTCGGGCGTGGAAAACTACTCGCGCCACATCGACGGGCGAGGCCCGGGCACGCCCCCGCACACGCTCCTGGACTACTTCCCCGACGACTTCCTGCTCATCATCGACGAGTCCCACGTGACAGTTCCCCAGATCGGCGCGATGTTCGAGGGCGACATGTCGCGTAAGCGCACCCTCGTCGACTACGGGTTCCGCCTGCCCTCCGCGATGGACAACCGCCCCCTCAAGTGGGACGAGTTCACGGCGCGCATCGGCCAGACCGTCTACCTGTCCGCGACCCCCGGCCCCTACGAGCTCGAGCGCTCCGACGGCGTCGTCGAGCAGATCATCCGCCCGACCGGCCTCGTCGATCCGCTCGTCGTCGTCAAGCCCACCGAGGGGCAGATCGACGATCTCCTCGAACAGGTGCGCCTGCGCGTCGAACGAGACGAACGCGTCCTCGTCACCACGCTCACGAAGAAGATGGCCGAGGAACTGACCACCTACCTGGCCGAGCGCGGCGTCAAGGTCGAATACCTGCACTCCGACGTCGACACGCTGCGCCGCGTCGAGCTGCTGCGCGAACTGCGCCTGGGCACCTTCGACGTGCTCGTGGGCATCAACCTCTTGCGCGAGGGCCTGGACCTGCCCGAGGTCTCCCTCGTGTCCATCCTCGACGCCGACAAGGAAGGCTTCCTGCGCTCGACCCGCTCGCTCATCCAGACGATCGGCCGTGCCGCACGAAACGTGTCCGGCGAGGTCCACATGTACGCGGACAACATGACGGACTCGATGAACGAGGCCATCTCCGAGACGATGCGTCGCCGCGAGATCCAGATCGCCTACAACAAGGAGCACGGTATCGACCCGCAGCCGCTGCGCAAGAAGATCTCGGACGTCACCGACATGCTCGCCCGCGAGCAGGTCGACACGCAGACCCTCCTCGAGGGCGGGTATCGCAAGGAGAAGAGTGCGCGCGACCGAGGTGCGGCTGCGACGCCTGCCGTCTCGAATCCTGGTCAGCGCGCAGAGGCCGAGCTCGCCGAACTCATCGAGGAGCTGTCTGCCCAGATGATGACCGCCGCCCAGCACCTCCAGTTCGAGGTCGCGGCGCGCCTACGCGACGAAATCGAGGATCTCAAGAAGGAACTGCGCGCCATGAAGCGCGCTCACTGAGCCGACCAGACGCCGCCGGCAGGCTCACGCGAGCACGCGGCGGCCTCGTCCCCGTGGCCCACGATTCGACGAGCGACAGACGCCACGTGCCTGGGTGAGCGCGCCCGTCGCGGTGTCTGACTAGACTAGAAGTGTTAGCGGAGGGGAGTACTCCCACCAACAGTGGCGTCGTCATCACGACGGCCCGCCCACGCGGCGCGGCCTCCGGCGTCACCGGCCAGGAATGACTGGCGGGAGGAGACCTCCGGTACCCGACTCGTACCGGAGGCCCCACGTATGCACGTGCACGCGCTCGCCTGGATCGTCCTGGCCGGCATCATCGTGACCATGATCGTCGTCGACATCGTCGGCCACGTCCGCACCCCCCACGAACCCACGCTCAAGGAAGCGACCTGGTGGTCTATCGCCTACATCGCGATCGCCCTGATTTTTGGTGGCATCGTCTGGGCCGTGTGGGGGCCGCAATACGGACAGGAATACCTGGGCGGCTACATCACCGAGAAGGCGCTGAGCATTGACAACCTCTTTGTCTTTGTCATCATCCTGTCGACTTTCCGCGTGCCCCGCAAGAATCAGCAGGAGGTCCTGCTGGCGGGCATCGTCATCGCGCTGGTGCTGCGCCTCATCTTCATTCTCGCGGGCGCCGCGCTCATCGAAAACTTCTCGTGGGTGTTCTACCTCTTCGGCGCGTGGCTCATGTGGACCGCAATCAGTCAGGTTCGTGAGGGCATCGGCGGCCACGAGGAGGACGAGGACTACCGCCCGCCGTCGATCGTGCGCTGGGTGTCGAAGGTCGTGCCCGTCACCGACGGTTTCATCGGTTCTCGCATGCTGTACCGCCACGGCGGACGCACGTATGTCACGCCGATGCTGCTGTGCGTCATCGCGATCGGTACCGCCGACGTCATGTTTGCCGTCGATTCGATCCCCGCGATCTACTCGCTGACCTCCGAGGCCTACCTGGTGTTCGCCGCCAACGCGTTCTCACTGCTGGGGCTGCGTCAGCTCTATTTCCTCATCGACGGCCTGCTCGACCGCATCGTGTTCCTGCACTATGGCCTCGCCGCGATCCTCGGGTTCATTGGCTTCAAGCTCATCAACCACGCGTTGCACACCAACGAGCTGCCCTTCATCAACGGTGGCCACGAGATCGCGACGGTCCCTGAGCCGTCCATCGCTTTCTCGCTCGGATTCATCGTGGTCACGATCGTGATCACGGTCGCAGCTTCGCTCGTTGCGTCTCGCGTTCGGCGCGGAAGCGACGACAGTGCCGCCTGTGAGCGGTAAGATTCCCCGGTCGAATAGTTAAGAGGTATTCATGGTTATTCACCCGTGGGCGTGGGGGATCCTGGCGCTCGTCGCCGTCGGACTCGTCGTCATCGACTTCCTCGGGCACGCACGCAACCCGCATCCGCCCACGGCCGCTGAGGCGGCCCGATGGACTCTCTTTTACGTGGGGCTCGCCGCCCTCTTCGGCGTCGGCATCTGGCTGACGAACGGGTGGCTGTATGCCCAGGAGTTCTACGCAGGTTGGGCGATGGAGTGGTCGCTCTCGGTCGACAACCTCTTCGTTTTCATTCTTATCCTCAAGGCGTTCCGGGTGCCCCGGGAGAACCAGCAGAAGGCGCTGCTCTTCGGCATCGTCATCGCGCTGGTGCTGCGCCTCGTCTTTATCCTGCTCGGCGCCGCGCTGGTCTCTCGCTTCTCGTGGGTGTTCTTCATTTTCGGCGCGTGGCTGCTGTGGACCGCCGTGTCTCAAGTTCGGGAGACTGCCAGGGGCGAAGAGGAGGACGAGGAGTACCACGAGAACGGCTTCATTCGCCTCGTGCGGCGAGTCCTGCCGATCACCGACGGTTTCATCGGCAACCGGATGCTCTACCGTCACGGCGGGCACACCTACCTGACGCCCCTGTTCGTCGTCGTGCTGGCTTTGGGCTCCGCGGACCTGATGTTCGCCTTCGATTCGATCCCCGCGATCTTCGGCATCACGTCGCAGGCCTTCCTGGTGTTCGCCTGCAACGTGTTTGCCCTGATGGGTCTGCGCCAGCTCTTTTTCCTCGTGGACGCGCTGCTGGGCAAGCTCGTCTACCTGGGCTACGGCCTCGGCGTCATTTTGAGCTTCATCGGCGTCAAGCTGATTATGGAGGCGCTGCACACGAACACCCTCCCGTTTATCAATGGCGGTCGGGGCGTTGAGTGGGTGCCCAACATTTCCGTGTCGGTATCGCTGGGCGTCATCGTCGTGACGCTGGCGGTGACGGTTGTCGCGTCGTTGATACGTACCGCGATGGATGAGGGGGATGCCCGTGAGCGCTGACGTGACGAGCCTCGGAGAGCGTGGCCTGAGCGCGGCAGAGGTCGCGGAGCGCGTCGCCCGCGGCGCGGTCAACCGCGTGAAGGACCGCACGTCGCGTTCCGTGGCATCGATCGTTCGAGAGAACGTACTGACGCTCTTCAACGCGATCATCGTGGGCGCGTCGATCATCGTGCTGCTGTTCGGTGACCTGCGCGACGGCATCTTCGGCGGCGTGATGATTATCAATGCCGTGATTGGTATCGTCTCCGAGCTGCGCGCGAAGCGCACCTTGGATTCGCTGGCGATCGTGGACGCCCCGCAGGCGAGCGTCCTGCGCGACGGGACCCTGTCGGTCATTCCGGCTCGCGACGTCGTGCTCGACGACGTGATCGAGCTGGCGCTCGGCGATCAGGTAAGCGTGGACGGGACAGTCCTGGTCTCCGCGGGCCTCGAGATCGACGAGTCGCTGCTCACCGGCGAATCGCGTCCCGTCAAGAAGAAGGAGGGCGATCAGCTGCTTGCGGGCACGAGCGTCGTGGCCGGCTCGGGCCGCATGGTGGCGACGGCGGTCGGCGAGCGCGTATACGCCCAGGGCCTGTCCGAGCAGGCGCGCGCCTTCACCCGTACCGTGTCCGAGATCCAGGTGTCGATCAACCGCGTGCTGCAGGTCGTCTCCGTCATGCTGCTCCCGGTCGTCGCGCTGACCTTTTACTCGCAGAACCGTATCGCCGGGGGCTCGGGCGGGGATTGGCGAGAGGCCCTCGTCTTGTCGGTCGCCTCCGTCATCGGCATGATCCCCCAGGGCCTGGTGTTGCTGACGTCGATGAATTTCGCGATCGGATCGGCGACGCTGGCGCGCCGGGGCGTCCTCGTTCAGGAGCTTCCGGCCGTCGAGGTGCTGGCCCGCGTCGATTGCCTGTGCCTGGATAAGACGGGCACGCTGACGACGGGTGGCATCCGCGTGCGCGAGGTCGACGTGGTTTCGGGGGACGCGGAGGAGGTGCTGCGCGCCCTCGCGAGCGCCGCCAGTGACCGGACGAACGCGACCGCCGAGGCGATCTGGGCGCACGTGGGCGAGGATGCGCGCTCGGGAGCGAGCGAGCGCATCGAGTGGTCCGTTCCCTTCTCTTCGGCCCGCAAGTGGAGCGCGTGGGGGACCGGACGCGAGTCGTGGATCCTGGGTGCTCCCGAGTTCGTGATCGACGAGGCCGTGGCGACGAACGCGGTTCTCCTGGAGCGGGTGCGCGCCATCGCCGCCGGGGGGTCCCGCGTCGTCGCGCTGGTGCGTGCGGACGAGGCCGTGGTCGACGATAAGCTGCCCGCACGTCGGGCGGTGGCTGCCCTCGTGGTCCTGGAGGAGGACCTGCGTGAGGACGCGGCCGAGACGCTCGACTACTTCCGCTCGCAGGGCGTACACGTGCGCGTCATTTCGGGCGATAATCCGACGACGGTTGGGGCGCTGGCCGCGCAGGCGGGCTTGACGGCACCCGACGGTTCTCCCGCTCGCCTCATGGACGCGCGTAACCTTCCCGAGGACCTGACCTCGGAGGCGTTCAACGACGCGATCGAGAGGCACGACGTGTTCGGGCGCGTGACGCCCGAGCAGAAGCGGGCCATGGTGGGAGCCCTGCAGGCGCGCGATCACTGCGTGGCCATGACGGGCGACGGCGTGAACGACGCCCTGGCACTCAAGGACGCCGACCTGGGCATCGCGATGGGCAACGGCACACAGGCCACGAAGGCGGTCGCACAGATCGTGCTCGTTGACTCGAAGTTTTCTGTCCTGCCCGGGGTCTTGTCGGAGGGGCGACGCATCATCGCGAACATGGAGCGCGTGTCCTCGCTGTTCCTGGCGAAGACCACCTACGCGGCGGTGCTGGTGATCGTCACCGCCCTGGTCGGCTGGCGCTATCCGTTCCTGCCGCGCCAGTTCAGCTACATCGACTCGCTGACGATCGGGATCCCCGCGTTTTTCCTGGCGCTGTGGCCGAATCCGCGCCGCTACGTGCCCGGATTCCTGAAGCGCACCCTCTCGCTCGCGATGCCGACGGGCGTCATCCTGGCGACTGCCGCCCTCGTCGCCTTCGGCATTGTGGAAGGCCCGCCCCAGGCGCGTGAGTCGACGGCCGCAATCCTGTCCCTCATGCTAGGCGCCATCTGGCTGCTCGTCATCACCTCGCGGCCCCTGTCGCTGTGGAAGTGGGTGCTCTTGGCGAGCGTCATCTCCGCGACCGTGGGCGGCGTTCTGTTGCCGCCGGTGCGCGGCTTCTTCTCGATGGTGGCGCCCACCGGATACGAGTGGCTCGTGATCGCCTGCGTCGGCGCGTGCGCCGCCGTCCTCATCGAGATCGCTCAGCGCATCTTCTACGCGCGCCAGTTCGCCCGCTCGCTCCAGGAATAGGGGAGCGGGGACGAGGCGAGGCCGGTGTCGGGCATCAACCCGGCCCCGGCCTCGTTCGTGAGGGGGTTCAGAACGCCCGAATGACGGGGTTCCACTCGCGGATGAGGCGCGCCTGGATGACCTCGGCGACGTAGAAAGGATCCTCGTTGAGGATGCGCTCGACGTCGGCTTCGCTCTCGGCGTTGATGAGGAGCAGCGCGCCGGGGATCTCGCCGACGAGGGGACCGGAGGCGACGTTGATCCCCTGCTCAAGCAGGCCGGACAGGAACGCGCGGTGCGTCGGGCGAACCTCGTCCATGGTCTGCGTCATCGAGGGGTTGTACACGTATTCAACTGCGTAGTAAGCCATACGCATAACACTAGCCCTGATCCGCGCTTTTGCCTAGGGGGCGGATAGGATCGAGGGGTGCATGACAAGTTAATCATCCAGGGCGCCCGCGAACACAACCTCAAGGACGTGAACCTCGAGCTGCCCCGCGACTCCATGATCGTCTTCACCGGTCTGTCCGGATCCGGTAAATCATCCCTCGCCTTTGACACGATTTTCGCCGAGGGACAGCGCCGCTACGTGGAATCCCTGTCCTCCTACGCGCGCCAGTTCCTCGGGCAGATGGACAAGCCCGACGTGGACTTCATCGAAGGTCTGTCGCCCGCCGTTTCCATCGACCAGAAGTCCACCTCGCGCAACCCGCGCTCCACCGTCGGCACGATCACGGAGATCCACGACTACCTGCGTCTGCTCTACGCCCGCGCCGGCGTCGCGCACTGCCCCGAGTGCGGGGCCCGCATCCAGGCGCAGACGCCCCAGCAGATCGTCGATCGTGTGCGCACGATGGACGAGGGCACGCGCTTCCAGGTCCTCTCCCCGGTCGTGCGCGGGCGCAAGGGCGAGTACCAGGACCTCATCGACGAGCTTCGCTCCGAGGGCTACACCCGCGCGATCATCGACGGGGAGGCCGTGCGCCTCGAGAACGCCCCGAAGCTGGAGAAGAAGCTCAAGCACACCATCGAGGTCGTCATCGACCGCCTCGTCGTGCGCGACGGAATGCGTCAGCGCCTCACCGACTCCGTCGAGACCGCGCTGCGCCTCTCCGACGGCCTGGTTGTTATCGACTGCGTGGATCTGGACGAGGACGACCCCGAGCGTCGCCGTCGCTTCTCGGAGAAGCGCGCGTGCCCCAACGATCATCCGCTGATGCTCGACGAGATCGAGCCGCGCACCTTCTCCTTCAACGCCCCCTACGGCGCCTGCCCGGACTGCTCGGGCCTGGGTTTCCGCCTGGAGGTCGATCCCGAGCTGGTCGTCCCCGACGAGGAACTTTCCCTCGCCGACGGCGCGGTGATCCCCTGGAACTCGAACTTCAAGTACCACAAGAAGCTCCTCGAATCCCTCTCCAAAGAGCTGGGCTTTGCGATGGGCACGCCGTGGAAGTCCCTGCCGAAGAAGGTCAAGGACGCCGTCCTGTACGGCAAGGACTACGAGGTCACCGTCAAGTTCCGCAACCGCTGGGGGCGCGAGCGCTCCTACACGACCGGCTTCGAGGGCGCGGTCAACTACATCGAGCGCAAGCGCGAGGAAACCGAGTCGGCCGCCGTGTCCGACAAGCTCGACTCCTACATGCGCGAGATTCCGTGCCCGACATGCCACGGTGCGCGCCTCAAGCCTGAGGTTCTCGCCGTGCACATCGGTGACAAGTCGATCGCCGAGCTCTCCGACATGTCCATCTCGGAGGCGCGCGAATTCCTCGCGACAGTGGAGCTTGAGCAGCGCGCACGCTCGATCGCCGAGCCGATCCTCACTGAGATCGAGGCCCGCCTGGCCTTCCTCGTGGACGTCGGGCTCACCTACCTGACGCTCTCGCGCGGCGCTGGAACGCTGTCGGGCGGCGAGGCACAGCGTATCCGGCTGGCCACACAGATCGGCTCCGGCCTCGTTGGCGTCCTGTACGTCCTCGACGAGCCCTCGATCGGCCTGCACCAGCGCGACAACCGCAAGCTCATCGCCACCCTGGAGCGCCTGCGGGACCTGGGCAACACGCTCATCGTCGTCGAACACGACGAGGAGACGATGGAGGCGGCCGACTGGATCGTCGATATCGGCCCCGGCGCGGGCGAAACCGGCGGGTGGGTCGTCCACTCGGGCCCGCTTTCCGAGCTGCTCAACAACCGCAAGTCGCTGACCGGACAGTACCTGTCGGGCAAGCGCCGCATCATCGTGCCGCCGACGCGTCGCCCGATCGACAAGAAGCGCGTCGTGACCGTCAAGGGCGCGCGGGAAAACAACCTGAAGGACATCGACGTGTCCTTCCCGCTCGGTGTTTTTACGGCCGTCACAGGCGTGTCCGGCTCGGGTAAGTCGACGCTCGTCAACGCCATCCTGTACCGCACCCTGGCCTCGCGCCTCAACGGTGCGCGCATGGTTCCCGGCCGCCACCGCACGATCACGGGTATCGAGCAGCTCGACAAGGTCGTGCACGTGGATCAGAGCCCGATCGGTCGCACGCCGCGCTCCAACCCGGCGACGTACACGGGCGTGTGGGACCAGATCCGCAAGCTGTTCGCCGAGACGCAGGAGGCGAAGGTGCGCGGCTACGGCCCGGGCCGATTCTCCTTCAACGTCAAGGGCGGTCGCTGTGAGTCCTGCAAGGGTGACGGCACGCTGAAGATCGAAATGAACTTCCTGCCCGACGTGTACGTGCCCTGCGAGGTCTGCCATGGCGCGCGCTACAACCGCGAGACCCTCGAGGTTGAGTACAAGGGCAAGACGGTCGCGGACGTGCTCGACATGCCCATTTCGGAGGCCGCTGAGTTCTTCGCCCCGATCTCGCGCATCGCCCGCCACCTCAACACGCTCGTGGAGGTGGGCCTGGGCTACGTGCGCCTCGGTCAGAGCGCCACGACCCTCTCGGGCGGCGAGGCGCAGCGCGTGAAGCTGGCCTCCGAGCTGCAGCGACGCTCGACCGGCCGCACGGTGTACGTGCTCGACGAGCCCACGACCGGCCTGCACTCCGAGGACATCCGCAAGCTGTTGCTGGTCCTGCAGTCCCTGGCGGACAAGGGCAATACGGTCATCGTCATCGAGCACAACCTGGACGTCATCAAGAGCGCCGACTGGATCATCGACATGGGTCCCGAGGGCGGCGCCGGCGGCGGCACTCTCGTCGCGCAGGGGACGCCCGAGGAGGTCGCGACGGTAAAGGAATCATTCACCGGCCAGTACCTGGCCGAGGTCCTCGCGAAGGAGGCCGCGCGCGACGCCGCGAGCTCGCGCAAGTAATGGTTAGTATGGACCTCATGAACCCCGCATACGGCCTCTACGGCTTCTCTTATTTCTGGCCCGCATGGGTCCACCTGATCGTGGTGGCGCTCATGGTGGTGTCCGGCGGCCTCACCCTCAAGGCTCTCGTGGCCCACGGCGCCGGGCGCAGCCGCGTCTATGGGCTGGGCTGCGGCTTCGTCGCCGGGCTGGGCAACCTGTGCCTGAGCGTGACGGCTCATGCGGAGGCTCGCCACGTGTGGCAGCTGGGGACGGCCATTGCGATCTACGCGGTTGTGCTCGTGTTCCTCATCATGACGCTCGTGTCCCTGTGGAGTTCGGAATCCGGTGGCTTCGTGTGGGCGCGCGCCTTCCACATGTTCCTCACTGTCGGAGTGGTCGCCTCGGCCGCCCTGGAGATCGCGCGCCGAATGCTCTTCTGGATCCCGATGCCGGTCATCGGCGTTGCCTTCCTCCTCGCGCTCTTCGCCGCTTTCGTCGTGGGACGCAACACCGCCGACTAACCGCGCCTGCGCATACGACTCGGCCCCGACCTCGTTCATGGTGACGAGGCCGGGGCCACTTCATTGCTTCGGATTCCCCGGTCGGGTCGCCGGGCTACTCCTGGTTCTTCGCGGCCTCGCCCGACGCGTACAGGGCGTCGACCTCACCGGCGTAGTCGGCCAGGACGCGGCGGCGTTTGAGCTTGAGGGAGGGCGTCATGTAGCCGTTCTCCACGGTGAAGGCCGCATTCACGATGCGGTAACGGCGGATCGACTCCGCGCGCGAGACGGCCTTGTTAGCACGGGCGATCGCCCTCTCCAGGGACTCGCGCACCTCGGGCAGGGTCGCTGCCTGCGCCGCGTCCACGACGGGCAGGCCGTGGGTTGAGAGCCACTCGGGCAGCATCTCCGTGTCCAGGGCGATGAGCGCGCCGATGTAGGGGCGGTTGTCGCCGACCACGATGATGTTCGCGATGAGCGGGTGCGTCGACAGGGACTCTTCGAGGATCTCGGGGGACACGTTCTTGCCGCCCGCGGTGACGATGAGTTCCTTCTTACGGCCCGTGATGCGTAGGTGTCCGCGGTCGTCGATGGATGCGAGGTCGCCGGTCTTGAACCAGCCGTCGACGTAGGCCTCGGCCGTGGCCTCGGGCAGGTTGTGGTAGCCCTTCGACACGGAGATACCGCGCACGAGCAGCTCGCCGTCGGGGGCGATCTTCATGCGGTTGCCGGGCCACGGGAAGCCCACCGAGTCCGGGGGGAAGTCCTGCGGAGTCTCCACGGAGATTGGGCCGGTCGTCTCGGACAGGCCGTAGCCCTGGAGGAGCGTGATGCCAAGGCCCCGATAGAAGTTTGCGAGGTCGAGGGCCAGGGGCGCGCCACCCGAGATGATCGTGTGCAGGTTCGGGCCCAGGATCGCGCGGACCTTCGACAGGACCAGGGCGTCGGCGACGCGGCCGCGCAGCTTGAGCGCGGTGGACGGGCCGGGGGAGGGCATCGCCGAGGCGTCTGGGATGGGCGTCGTGTCGGGACCGGGGCCGGCGACCGCGGATTCGGGCAGGGGAGAGTCCACGTAGGCGGTGGCCTTGGACAGGGCGCGCGCCTGCTTGGCGGCCCAGGAGAACATGCGCCCCTTCACACCGCCGCCAGCCTTCGCGGCCGCAGCGTTGTAGACCTTCTCCATGACGCGCGGAACCACGAGGAGCATCGTCGGCTTGAAGGTCGCGATGTCGTTAACGAGGTTACGGGTGTCCGGCGAGAAAGCGGTGACGCCCTGGCCCGCGAGCAGGCAGTACATGACGAAGCGCGCCAGGACGTGGGCGACCGGCAGGAAGAGCAGCGACCGCGACTTCGGGTCGTTGATGAGCAGGGGCAGGAAGTCGTAGGCCTGCAGCATCGGCGAGATGAAGTTGCCGTGCGTGAGGACGACGCCCTTGGGCATACCCGTCGTGCCCGAGGTGTAGATGACCGTCGCCTCGTCGCTCAGCTTCACAGCGTCGGTGCGCTCGCGTACCTGCTCGACGGTGACGCCTTGGGCGGCCCCCGTCAGGACCCGCTCGGCGCCACGGTCCAGGGAGAGGACATGACGCACACCCTCGGTGCGCACGGACTCGACCAGCTCGGCCTGCTGCGTCGTCGCCGTGATGACGATGCGCACGTCGGCGTCGGCGAGGATATGGGCGATCTGCTGTGCGGAATCCGTCTCGTAGATGGGGACCGTGATCGCGCCGCAGGACAGGGCGGCCACGTCGATGAGGGCCCACTCATACGAGGTCGGGGCCAGGATCGCCAGGTGGTCGCCCGCCTCGAGGCCGATCCCGATGAGGCCACGCGCGATGGAGTCGGCCTCGCCGAGGAACGTCTCCATCGTCACGCGGCGCCACGCGCCGACGTTGGATCGGCGCTCGATCGCGACCTGCCCGGGGTGGCGCTCGACGCGCTGATGGAGCATCTTGGGCAGGTTCATGTCCTCGGTGGCCTCGCGCGTGGCGATCGACTCCCATGAGCCGTCGGCGAGCCTGCGTACCGTCATTGCGGTCCTTTCGTGGGGTGGGCGCTGTGCGCCGTGCGTGGTGGGATCAGTTCTTCTTGGCGCGGCGGAAGAATCCGTGCTTCTTTGTCGGCTCCGCGGAGACGGGGCCGCCGTACAGGGCATCGACCTCATAGGCGTAGTCGGTCAGGACCTTGCGGCGGCGCAGCTTCATCGACGGCGTCACGTAGCCGTTTGCGATCGTGAAGGTGGCGTCGATGATGCGGAACTTACGGATCGACTCGGCGCGGGAGACGGCCTTGTTGGCGCGTTCGACGGCCTTTTCGAGGGACTCGCGCACGGCGGGCAGTTCCGCGGCCTCGGTGGGCGAGCACTGCGGCAGGCCGTGCTTGGAGAGCCAATCCGGCAGCATGTCGGCGTCGAGAGTGAAGAGCGCGCCGACGTAGGGGCGCTGGTCGCCCACCACGATGACGTTGGCGATGAGCGGGTGCGTGGCCAGGGCATCCTCGAGGACCTCGGGGGAGACGTTCTTGCCGCCTGCGGTGACGATCAGTTCCTTCTTGCGCCCGGTGATGGTGAGCTGGCCCTTGCGGTCGATGGAACCCAGGTCGCCCGTGTGGAACCAGGTGCCGTCGGGCATGACCTCGGCGGTCTGCTCGGGCAGGTGGTAGTAGCCGGGCATGACGGACTGGCCGCGCACGAGGATCTCGCCGTCCTTGGCGATTGTGATGAAGTTCCCGGGCAGAGGCAGGCCGACGCTGCCGACCGGGTTCTTGCCGATGTGCTGGACGGCGATCGGGCCGGTCGTCTCGGACAGGCCGTAGCCCTGGATGAGGGTGATACCCATGCCCGCGTAGAAGTGGGCGAGATCGGTGGCCAGGGGGGCGCCGCCGGAGACGATGTAGCGCAGGTTGGGGCCGAGCACCGAGCGGATCTTCTTCAGGACGAGGGCGTCGGCGATGCCGTGGCGGATCTTCTTGAAGGGGCCCGGACCGAAGGTCTTCTCGGACGCGAGGGAGTAGGTGCGTGCCTGCTTGGCGCTCCACGCGAACATGCGCCCCTTGATGCCGCCGCCAGCCTTGGAGGAGGCCGCGTTGTAGACCTTCTCGAGGACGCGGGGCACGACGAGGAGCACGGAGGGCTTGAAGGCCTGGATGTCGGGCAGCAGGTTCTTGATGGAGGGGGAGAAGCCGAGCACGCCCTGGCCGGAGAGGATGACGTGCATGACGAGTCGGGCGAGCACGTGGGCGACGGGAAGGAAGAGCAGGAGGCGGGTCTCGGGGGAGTCGATGACCTCGCCGAGCACCTGGCGTGCGCCCTGCGCGGTTGCGACGAAGTTCGCGTGCGTGAGCGCCACGCCCTTGGGGTTGCCGGTCGTCCCGGAGGTGTAGATGATGGTCGCGATGTCGGACGAGGACACGGCGGCGCGTCGGCGTTCGACGTCCTCGATGGTGACGTTCGTGGCGGCGCGCGCGACCTTGCGCAGGGCGCCCTGGTCGAAGGAGTCGACCGAGAGCGTGAAGGCCGGCGCGACCGAGCGCACGAGCTCGGCCTGCTGGGTGGTAGCCGTGAAGACGCGGGTGACGTGCGCGTCGGTGAGGATGTGCTCGATCTGGGAGGCGGAATCGGACTCGTAGATCGGGACGGTGATCGCGCCGACGGACAGGAGCGCGAGGTCCAGGAGGAGCCACTCGTACGAGGTGGGGGCGAGGATCGCGACCGCGTGACCCCGCTCGACTCCGAGGCCGATGAGCCCACAGGCGGTGTACTCGACCTGGCGCTGGAGCTCGCCGGCGGTCAGGGAGCGCGTAGAGCCCACGGAGGAACGCTGCTCGACAACGACCTGCTTGGGGAACGTGGTGGCCCGCTTGGCGAGCATGTCGGGGATGATGTCGTGCTCCCCGACCTTGTAGGCCGGCTTGATCGTGTAGGAGCCGTCACGCATGCGCTTCATCGTGTCCTCCGGGATGTCGGTTCAAAGACTGAACAGCAGGTTCGATGTGAGTCTACTGGTTGTGGCGCGGCCCCCGCCCCTCAATCGGGGTGGGGGCCGCACAAGTGACGATTAGATCACAGGTCGTAGTACATCTGGTATTCGTAGGGGTGCGGATAGGCGCGCATCGGGGCGACCTCGTTGGTCTCCTTGTACTCCAGCCAGGTGTCGATGAGGTCCTGCGTGAAGACGTCGCCCTCGGTGAGGAACTCGTGATCCTCACGCAGCGCGTCGAGGGCGGCCTCGAGGGAGCTCGGCAGCTTCGCGATGTCCTGGTACTCGGCCGGGGGCAGCTCGTACAGGTCCTTGTCGATCGGCGCGGCCGGCTCGATGCGGCGCTTGATGCCGTCGATGCCCGCCATGAGGCACGCCGAGAACGCCAGGTAGGGGTTCGCGCTCGGATCCGGCACGCGGTACTCCACGCGCTTGGCCTTGGGCGACGTGCCCGTCACGGGGATGCGGATGCACGCGGAGCGGTTGCGTGCCGAGTACACGAGGTTGATCGGTGCCTCGAAGCCGGGGACCAGGCGTCGGAAGGAGTTCACCGACGGGTTCGTGAAGGCCAGGAGGGCGGGCGCGTGCTCAAGCAGGCCGCCGATGAACCAGCGCGCCGTGTCGGACAGGGAGCCGTAGCCGCGCTCGTCGTAGAACAGGGGCTCGCCGTTCTTCCACAGCGACATGTGCGTGTGCATGCCCGAGCCGTTGTCCCCAAACAGGGGCTTGGGCATGAAGGTCGCGGAATGACCAAACTCGAGGGCGGAGTTCTTGATGACGTACTTGAACTTCATCATGTCGTCGGCCGCGGTCTGCAGCGTCGCGAAGCGGTAGTTGATCTCCTGCTGGCCGCCCGATCCGACCTCGTGGTGGGCGCGCTCGATCGTCAGGCCGACCTCCTCGAGGAGGCGGCTCATCTCGTCGCGCACGTCCGCGTACTTGTCGGCGGGGGAGACGGGGAAGTAGCCGCCCTTGATGGGCACCTTGTAGCCCATGTTGCCGCCCTCTTCGACGCGTCCCGTGTTCCAGTACGCCTCGGGGGAGTCGACGGAGAAGAAGGTGTTGTGGGGGCTGACCTGGTAGCGGACGTCGTCGAAGAGATAGAACTCGGCTTCGGCGCCGATGAAGCACTCGTCCGCGATGCCGGTGGAGCGCAGGTAGGCCTCGGCCTTGGCGGCCACCTGGCGCGGGTCGCGCGAGAAGGGCTCGTCGGTGAAGGGATCGACGATCGAGAAGTTGACGACCAGGGTCTTGCGATCGCGGAACGGATCGACGAAGGCGGAGGAGATATCCGGGATGAGCTTCATGTCGGACTCGTGGATGGCGGTGAATCCGCGCACCGAGGAGCCGTCGAACATGAGACCGTCCGACAAAGCGGCGTCCAGGAATTCGCTCACGGGGATCGTAAAGTGCTGCTGAACCCCGGGGACGTCGCAGAAGCGCACGTCGACGAGTTCAATGTTCTGCTCGGAGATAAAGTCTGCGACCTCTTCGGTGGAGGTGAACATGAACGTCCTTCTTTGTGGGAGAGTTGTACTCGTTGGTCAAGAATGGGTCAATTCGCAACCAAGTCCAGTATATGCCCACAGGTGGCGAGCGCGCGTATTGGTTTCATTATTCAAAGGTTTCATGACATAGAGCACGCCCGCAGAGGGTGACGGGCGCTGCCAGCCACGGCCTCGTACCCTGGGACCGTGGCAGATCCTTCGACGTACAGGCCCCGCACGGGAGACATTCCGACCTCGCCGGGCGTCTACCGATTCTCCGACCCTCACGGGCGCGTCATCTACGTCGGCAAGGCCAAGAACCTGCGCAACCGCCTCACCAACTACTTCCAGGACCTGGCGAATCTGCACCCGCGCACCCAGCAGATGGTGACGACCGCGAGCGCCGTCCAGTGGACCGTCGTGCGCTCCGAGGTAGAGGCCCTCACGCTGGAGTTCACGTGGATTAAAGAGTTCAATCCGCGCTTTAACGTCATGTTTAAGGACGACAAGTCCTACCCCTACCTGGCGGTGTCGATGGGGGAGCGCTTCCCCCGCGTGCAGGTCACGCGCGAGCGCAAGAGGGCCGGGTCGCGCTACTTCGGCCCGTACACGCAGGTGTGGGCGATTCGCGACACGATCGATCAGCTCCTTCGCGTCTTCCCGATGCGCTCGTGCTCGGCGGGCGTGTTCCAGCGTGCGAAGGCTCAGGGGCGTCCGTGTCTGCTCGGTTACATCGACAAGTGTGCGGCGCCGTGCGTGGGGCGCATCTCGATGGAGGAGCATCGCGAGCTCGCCGAGGGGCTGTGCCAGTTCATGGAGGGGCGCACGGGCCCGGTGATCCGAGACCTGGAGGAGCAGATGCGCCAGGCGTCGGCGGAGCTGAACTTCGAGCGCGCCGCGAAGCTGCGCGATGACGTCAAGGCGCTGCGCACGGTGCTCGAGCGCAACGCGGTCGTGCTCGACGACGGGTCGGACGCGGACGTGTTCTCTCTCGTCAGCGACGACCTGGACGCGGCCGTGTACGTCTTCCACGTGCGCGGCGGGCGCATCCGCGGCACGCGCGGCTGGGTGATTGAGCGCGTGGACGGGGCGGGGGAGGAGGCGCTCATGTCCCGCCTCCTCGAGCAGGTGTATTCCTCGGCGTCGATGGACGAGGCCGGGGCGGGGAGGGCGGCGAAGGTGGCGGCGGTGAGCGTGGACGACGTCGCGCACACCCCGACCTCGGCGATCCCGCGCGAGGTGCTGGTCTCGGTCGTGCCCGAGGACGCCGAGACGATCGCGCGTTGGCTGGGACAGGTGCGCGGCGCGTCCGTGTCGATCCACGTGCCCAGGCGCGGCCCGAAGGCCCAGCTCATGGCAACGGTGACGGAGAATGCGCGCCAGGGGCTCGCCCTGCATCGCACGAAACGCGCGGGCGACATCACGGCGCGCTCGAAGGCGCTGGAGGAGCTGGCCGAGAACCTGGACCTGCCGAGCGCGCCCCTGCGCATCGAGTGCTACGACGTCTCGCACACGGGAGGCGAGAATCAGGTGGCCTCCATGGTGGTCTTCGAGGACGGTATGCCGCGCAAGGACGCGTACCGCACCTTCAATATTCGCGGCGAGGACGGTAGTGGTACGCCCGATGACACGAGCGCGATGAACGAGGTCCTCACCCGTCGCTTCTCGCGCCTGCTCGCCGAGGAGGCGGGCATTGAGGGCGAGGACGAGGATGGCGTCGCCTTCGCCTCTGGTCCGATCGACGAGACGACCGGGCGTCCCAAGCGTTTCTCGTACAGGCCCGACCTGGTGCTCGTCGACGGTGGCCTCCCGCAGGTCAACGCCGCTCGCGCCGCCCTGGATGCGGTGGGCGCGGACGTGCCCGTCGTTGGCCTGGCCAAGCGCCTGGAGGAGGTGTGGATTCCCGGCGAGGAGTTCCCCCTCATCCTGCCGCGTACCTCGGAGGCTCTGTATCTCCTCCAGTACCTGCGCGACGAGTCCCACCGCTTCGCGATCACCAAGCACCGCAAGAGGCGATCGAAGGCACAGCGGCGCTCGGTGCTGGACTCCATCCCGGGGCTTGGGCCCGCGCGCCAGGCGGCGCTGCTCAAGCATTTCGGCTCCGTGAAGCGGATTCGGGAGGCGAGTCTCGAGCAGATTGCCGAGGTCAAGGGCGTGGGACCCGCCCTCGCGGCGTCGATCCGCGATAGGCTTGCAGCATCGTCAAGGGAGGACACACCATGACCACGATGCTTCCGATGCCGCTTCCTGCGCGGGTGCTGCTCCTGGGCTCCGGCGAGCTCGGCAAGGAGGTGACGATCGCCCTGAAGCGCTACGGCTGCACGGTGATTGCCGCCGACTCCTACGAGGGTGCGCCTGCGATGCAGGTCGCCGACTCCTCCCTGGTGTTCGACATGAGCGACCCGAACGCCTTGCGTGAGGTTCTTGACGGCGTCGACGTCGACCTGATCGTTCCCGAGGTCGAGGCCATCGCCACGGACGAGCTGTCCGCCGCGGAAGAGCGCGGCGTGCGCGTGGTCCCTAACGCCTTCGCCGTCCAGGCCACGATGGATCGCCAGCGCATCCGTACCCTGGCGGCCGCCCTGCCCGGCGTGCGTACATCCGCCTTCCGCTTCGCGCGCAGTGAGGCCGAGCTGGCGGCGGCCCTCGACGAGGTCGGCTACCCGGCCTTCGTCAAGCCCACCATGTCTTCCTCCGGCCACGGGCAGTCTCGCGTGAGAGGCCCCGAGCAGGTCCGCGCCGCGTGGGCGCACGCCGAAGAGGATGCGCGCGCGACAACCGGCGTCGTCATCGTCGAGGAGGGCATCGACTTCGACTACGAGATCACCCTGCTGACCGTGCGCTCGTGGGACGCGGCGACCTCCAGTGTCCTCACCTCCTTCTGCGTGCCCATCGGCCACCGCCAGGAGGACGGCGACTACGTCGAGTCCTGGCAGCCGATGGCCATGAGTGAAGAGGCGCTCGCCTCCGCCCGGCAGATGGCCAAGGAAGTCACCGACGCCCTCGCCGAGCACGGCAACGGCCCCTGCCTGGGCGTCTTCGGCGTCGAGTTCTTCGTGCGTGGCGACCAGGTCTGGTTCTCCGAGCTCTCGCCTCGCCCCCACGACACCGGCATGGTCACCATGGTCACCCAGCGCCAATCTGAGTTCGAGCTCCACGCTCGCGCCATCCTCGGCCTGCCCACCTCCACGGCCCTGGCCAGCCCCGGCGCCTCCGCCGTCATCAAGTCCGCGCGGGCCATCGAATCCCCGGCCTACCGGGGCGTCGCCACCGCTCTGGCCACCGCCGACATCGTGCGCCTCTTCGGCAAACCGATCAGCCGCGCCGGGCGCCGCGTCGGCGTTGTCGCCGCCACCGCCACCACCCCCAAGGAATCGCGCGTCATCGCCCGACGCGCCGCAGCCGCCATCACGATCGACGACGCCGCGCGCCCCAGCGCATAGCGCGCCCCACACACGCCCACCCCGCTCCCAAGGAGGACACCATGACCGACCACGCACCCCAGGAAGCGCCACGCGCCGCGGACGCCCCGGCCTCGTCCACGGGGGAGGACAACCCGCGCACCTTCCCCGAGGGCATCCCCGTGCGCGACGCCGCCCGTACGCGCTTCGAACCCCGCGCATCCAACGAAGTCCTCATCATCACCGGCTACTCGGGTGCCGGACGAACCGGTGCCGCCCGTGCCCTGGAAGACCTCGACTGGTACGTCGTCGACAACCTGCCCCCGACGATGCTTCCCGCGCTGGTTGGCATGATGTCCAACGACCCGGCCGCCGGCGTGCACCGCCTCGCCGTCGGCGTCGACGTGCGTTCCCGCACCTTCTTCCGCACGCTGGACGCGACCCTCGAACAGCTCAAGGGAGCCGGCATCGCCTACCGCATCATCTTCCTGGAGGCAAGCCCCCAGACCCTTGTGCGACGCTACGAATCCAACCGGCGCCCCCACCCCCTCCAGGGGGCGGGCACCCTCATGGACGGCATCAAGGCAGAGATTCGTCTGCTTGCCCCGCTGCGCCGCGCCGCCGACGAGGTCATCGACACCTCCGCCATGAG
>CATWCG010000003.1:0-23739 GCA_958349165.1 uncultured Actinomyces sp.
GCTCTACACGCTCCAGGATGAGCTGGGCGAGCGACCGATCGACGCGATGACGTCGGGGCGTCACCACCGGGTCAACCGCATCGCCTCGACCCTGGCCTTCTGAGCCGCGTTCCCGGCGCCTAGGCGCGCCGGGAGGTGAGGATGAGGCACAGCTCGCGCAGCATGGCCGAGGCCTGCGGCGCGAATCCCGCGGCGTCGAGCGCACGGTGGCCCTCCTCGACCAGGCGCGTGATTTCCTCTTCGTGGGCGCCGCGGCCGTTGCTGTGCACGATCTGCGTGGCTCGCGCGATCTGCTCCGGTGAGGCGGCGGCGACTCCGAGCACCTGAGTGAGAGCCTCGCGTTCGGCGGGGGAGGAGGCCGCCCAGGTCAGGGCGAGCAGCACGGTGCGCTTGCCTTCGCGCAGGTCGTCTCCCGCCGGCTTGCCGGTCACCTGGGGATCCCCGAAGACTCCGAGGTCGTCGTCGCGCAGCTGGAAGGCCAGGCCCCACGGGGTGAGGACCTCCTCGAGGGTGTCGGCGAGGGCGGCTCCGGCCTCGACGCTGTCCGCCCCGCAGATCGCGCCCAGAATCGCCGGGTGGACGACCGAATAGTGGGCCGACTTGTGGAGGGCGACTTCGAGGGAGTCGCTGGTGCGCAGGGCATCCGCGCGCTGCGGGTCGAGGGGCGCCTGTTCGGCCGCGATATCCAGGTATTGGCCCAGCGCCACCTCCGCGTGCATGTCGGCGAAGCGTCGCGTGAACGCTTTGGAGCGTTCGTCGCCCAGCCTCAGAGCCTGACGGTCGGCCGCCGCGGTTGCCGCGGAGAAGAGGAAGTCGCCGACGAGGATCGCGCCGTGGCGGCCAAAGTCGGTCGATGAGCCGATCCAGGATCGACGGGCGTGGTGCTCGGCGAGGGTCCTGTGCGGCGTGGGCATGCCGCGACGCTCGTTCGCGTTATCGATGATGTCGTCGTGCACGAGGGCGCTGGCCTGGTACAGCTCCAGCGCGGCGCCCAGGTCGGGGATGTCCACCTCCTCGAGGGGGATGTGTGCCCCCAGGCAATACCCAACGTGCGCCATGAGGGCGCGGAACCGCTTGCCGCCGACCACGGAGGCGAGCACCGCCTCGGAGAACTCTTCGGAGCGGATGCCGGCGCCCGCGCGTGCGAGCAGGCCCGCGAGACTGGAGGCCGTGGCCTCGTCAATGCGGGGACGCAGCACGGAAAAACTGTCGCTCAGACTCATGTGACCACTCTAACGGACCGGGGCGCGAGCGCGCGGGACGCAGGCGGGGAAGATTCACACCTACCGTCAGGAAAACTACGGGGCAAGGCACTAGACTGGCGCTGGTATGCCGATTTGCAATCGGCTCTGTTGTGCATGCCCATCAACGAAAGGGACCCGTGTGAGTGCATCGCGCGCTTCGGCAAAGGACTCCGCGACGAACGAGGAAACCCCGGAGGTGAAGGCCCCCGCGAAGAAGACCACCCGCGCCAAGAAGGCGACGGCGTCCGCCGACGCGGCCTCGGCCCCCGAGGAGAAGAAGTCCGCCGCTAAGAAGCCCGCTGCCAAGAAGGCCCCCGCGAAGAAGGCTGCCGCCACGAAGACCAAGAAGAAGGCGGCCGAGGCCGGCGCCGACAAGCCTGCCGCCAAGAAGCCGCGCGGGCGCAAGAAGAAGGACGTCGAGGCCGTCGAGGAGGTCGCGGTCGATCTCGAGGTCACCGAAGAGGAGGAGTTCGAGCCCACCGGCGAGGATCTCGAGGATCCCGAACTCGAGACTGACACGGACGACGAGGACGTGGCCGAGCCCGAGGAAGACCCGGAGGAGGAAGACCAGAAGGTCACCGAGGGTGCCGCACTGCGCGAGCGCACGAACGCCGGCATCCACGTCAAGGGTGGATTCGTCGTCTCCGATTCCGACGAAACGGACGAGCCCGTCCAGCAGGTGACCGTCGCCGGCGCGACCGCCGACCCCGTCAAGGACTACCTCAAGCAGATCGGCAAGGTCTCCCTGCTGAACGCCGAGCAGGAAGTCGACCTGGCCCGCCGCATCGAGGCCGGCCTGTACGCCGAGTACAAGCTGAAGAACCAGGCCGACGAGATGACCAGCCGCGAGCGCCGCGAGCTGCACTTCCTGGCCCAGGACGGCCAGCAGGCGAAGAACCACCTGCTCGAGGCCAACCTCCGCCTGGTCGTGTCCCTGGCCAAGCGCTACACCGGGCGCGGCATGCAGTTCCTGGACCTGATCCAGGAGGGTAACCTCGGTCTGATCCGTGCGGTCGAAAAGTTCGACTACACGAAGGGCTACAAGTTCTCTACTTACGCCACGTGGTGGATTCGTCAGGCGATTACCCGCGCGATGGCCGATCAGGCGCGTACGATCCGTATCCCCGTGCACATGGTTGAGGTCATCAACAAGCTGGCGCGCGTCCAGCGCCAGATGCTGCAGGACCTGGGCCGCGAACCCACCCCCGAGGAGCTTGCTAAGGAGCTCGACATGACCGCCGAGAAGGTCGTCGAGGTCCAGAAGTACGGGCGCGAACCCATCTCGCTGCACACGCCCCTGGGCGAGGACGGCGACTCCGAGTTCGGCGACCTCATCGAGGACTCCGAGGCCATCGTGCCCGCCGACGCCGTGTCCTTCACGCTCCTGCAGGAGCAGCTCCACCACGTGCTCGACACGCTGTCGGAGCGCGAGGCCGGCGTCGTGTCGATGCGTTTCGGCCTGGGCGATGGGCAGCCTAAGACGCTGGACGAGATCGGTAAGGTCTACGGCGTGACGCGTGAGCGCATCCGCCAGATCGAATCTAAGACGATGTCGAAGCTACGCCACCCCTCGCGTTCGCAGGTGCTGCGCGACTACCTCGACTGACGCCGCTGGCGTTGCGTGACGGGGCCGGGAACACGACGTTCCCGGCCCCGTCAACATTGTCACAAAGCGGTCAGGATCGGGTGCCTTTGTCGCTTTTGAGGGACGGGTAGGGCAGGATGAAGACATGCTTGAGGGTGCAATGATTCTTGTCCTGACCGTCGTCCTGGTTCTCGTTGTCGCGACCGGAGTCGTGGCCGTGCTGGCGCTCTCGCGACGCAGCGCGGACGACTGGAAGGGCGTCATCAAGCGTGAGGGCGAGGAGATCAGGGAGGACGTGAAGACTCACTCGTTGCCGAAGCGCGCCTCCTCCTCGGACGATGGGCCCGTTGTGCCCCGCACCGCCTCCCTGCAGTCCCTCCTGCAGTCCGCCGATTCCTCGAACGCCTACTTCGACGCCGATCGGCTTCCGGGTATTGATCGCCTCGAGAACGTGACTGAGCGCGTCAGTGGCCGCTTCGAGCGCGGCCGCAAGGAAGCCGGTCCAGACCGGCCCGCGGGGTCGTGACGGTTCTCGCGTTGTCGTAGCGATGCGTCCATGGGGGATAATGTCCCCATGGACGCATTTGTTTCACTCTTTCAATCGCCGTGGGCGGTCGTCGTCGCCCTGGTGGTTGCCGTGCTCATCGGCGTTGCCATTCGCCTTGCCGTGAGCGCCCGGCGCAGCCACAGCGACGACGTGACCGTCACGCTCGACGCCCCGGCGCCCGTGGGCGCCGACACGCCAGAACCAACCGAATCCGACGAAGACGGGGGAGACGAGCCCCGCGCAGGCCCCGAGGAAGCCGAGGAAACCGAGTCGGCCGCCGAGGAGCAGCCTGCCGCTTCCGTCGAACGCCCCGAACCCGTGCGCGGGCGCATGGAGCGCCTGCGCGAGCGCCTCGCCTCCTCCGGTTCCCTGGGCCGCGCCATCCTCGGCGTGCTCAGCCGCGGCCAGCTCAGTGCGGCCGACTGGGAGGAGATCGAGGAATCCCTGCTTATCGCGGATCTCGGCCTGGAGGCCACCGACTCCCTCATGGAGGCTCTCAAGCGCCGCGTCGCCGTCGAGTCCACCACCGACGAGGCGCGCATCCGCGCGATCCTGCGCGAGGAGCTCCTGGCCCTCGTCGGCCCCGACATGGATCGCTCCCTGAACCTGACTCGCCCGGAGGGGGACGGGGGCGCGAAGCCCGCCGTCGTCCTCATGGTGGGCGTCAACGGCACCGGCAAGACCACGACCGTCGGTAAGCTCGCCCGCATCCTCGTCGCGGAGGACAAGTCCGTCCTCCTGGGCGCCGCCGACACCTTCCGCGCGGCAGCCGCCGACCAGCTGGCCACCTGGGGCGAGCGCGTGGGCGTCGACGTCGTGCGCTCCGACCGCGAGGGAGCCGACCCGGCATCGGTCGCCTTCGAGGCCGTGCGCGAGGGAATCTCGCGCGATGTGGACGTCGTCCTCGTCGACACCGCGGGCCGCCTGCAGAACAAGTCGACCCTGATGGACGAGCTCGGCAAGATCAAGCGCGTCATGGAAAAGCAGGCGCCCGTCTCCGAGGTCCTCCTCGTCCTGGACGCCACCACCGGCCAGAACGGCATGAAGCAGGCCGAGGTCTTCGCGGAGGCGACCGGCGTGACCGGCATCGTTTTGACGAAGCTCGACGGCTCCGCCAAGGGCGGCATCGTCGTCTCGGTCCAGCGTGCGCTTGGCGTGCCCGTCAAGTTCGTCGGCCTCGGCGAGGGAGCGGACGATCTGGCCCCCTTCGATCCCGAGGGCTTTGTCGACGCCATCGTGGGCCGCGCCTAGGCTCGCGCCCGCGCCCACCTCACCCTCCTCGGCCCCGGTCAGACATACGACCGGGGCCGAGGTGCGCTAATCTGGCCTAGTACTGTCGCCATCTTGGGAGAGAACACGTGTTTGGAAACCTGTCAGATCGCCTGACCCAATCCTTCCGCACCCTGCGCAGCCGCGGGGTCCTGACCGAGTCGGACGTCGATCAGGCGATTTCCGACATCCGTCGCGCCCTCATCGACGCGGACGTCGCGCTCCCCGTCGTTCGCCAGTTCACCACCCAGGTGCGCGAGAAGGCCTACGGCGCGGCGCGCTCGAAGGCCCTCAACCCGGGCCAGCAGGTCGTCTCCATCGTCCACGACGAGCTCGTGGAGATCCTGGGTGGCGCGACGCGCGAGCTCGCCTTCGCCGAGTCCGGTCCCACCGTCTTCATGCTCGCCGGCCTCCAGGGCGCCGGTAAGACGACGCTCGCCGGAAAGCTGGGCAAGTGGCTGCGTGAGGAAGGCAAGACCGTCCTCCTCGTCGCATCCGACCTCCAGCGCCCCAACGCCGTCCAACAGCTTCAGGTCGTCGGCGAACGCGCCGGCGTGAAGGTGTGGGCCCCCGAACCGGGCAACGGCGTGGGCAACCCCGTCGAGGTCGCGAGAAGCGGCGTGGAGTTCGCCCGCCAGAGCGGCATCAACGTCGTCATCGTCGACACCGCCGGCCGCCTGGGCGTCGACCAGGAGATGATGGACCAGGCGATCGCGATCCGCGACGCGGTGCGCCCCCACGAGATCATGTTCGTCCTGGACGCCATGGTCGGTCAGGACGCGGTCACCACCTCCACGGCCTTCCGTGACGGCGTTGGCTTCACCGGCGTCGTCCTGTCCAAGCTCGACGGCGACGCGCGAGGCGGCGCGGCCCTGTCCGTGCGCGGCGTGACCGGCGCGCCCATCCTCTTTGCCTCCACCGGCGAGGGCCTCGACGACTTCGAGCGATTCCACCCGGATCGTATGGCCGGGCGCATCCTCGACATGGGCGACATCCTCACCCTCATCGAGCAGGCCGAGAAGAAGATGGACGCGGAGGAGGCCGAAAAGGTCGCTTCCAAGGCACTGGCCGGCCAGCTGACCCTCGGCGACTTCCTGAGCCAGCTCCAGCAGATCAAGAAGCTCGGCTCGATGAAGAAGATGCTCGGCATGATCCCGGGCGCCGCGCAGCTGCGCGACCAGATCGAGAACTTCGACGAGCGTGAGGTCGACCGCGTCGAGGCCATCGTCCGTTCGATGACCCCCGCGGAGCGCGAGGACGTGTCCATCCTCAACGGCTCCCGCCGCGCGCGCATCGCCCGCGGTTCGGGTACGACCGTCGCCGAGGTGAACCAGCTCGTCCAGCGTTTCGAGGCGGCCCGCGAGATGATGGGCCAGATGGGTCAGATGGGCGGGGGAGTGCCCGGAATGGGCGCCATGCCCGGACGCGGCGGCAAGGCCAAGCAGAAGGCGAACGCCCGCAAGGCTCAGGCCCAGCGCGCCCGCATGAAGAAGAAGGCACGTTCGGGCAATCCCGCCAAGCGCCGCCAGCAGGAGCTCGAAGCCATGCTGCCCCCGTCCGAGCGCAGCGCCCCGCAGGGCTCATCCTTCGGTGCTCCGGCCTCCGCTCCCGCTCCGCGTCCGACGATCGACGATCTGCCGGACGACGTCAAGAGCATGCTCGGACAGCTCTGATCCGATGATCCTCACCGGCCTCGGCCTGTGGGCCCAGGACGCGACCGCTTCCCCGCAGTGGGTGAGCGGCACGTGGTCGCTCGAGGGCGGGACAATTCGCCGCGTGAGCGACGACGAGCGCCCCCGCGCGCGTCACGCGGGGTTCATCCTGCCGGGCCTGGTCGACGCCCACTGTCACATCGGCTACTCGGAAACCGGCGCCGTTGACGCCGACGAGATGGCGCGCCAGGCGGCGCTCACGCTCGCCAGCGGCGTGACGCTCGTGCGCGACTGCGGGGTGCCCGTCGACAACTCGGGCGTGCAGGCGCTGGTTGGCCCCCGCCTGATCCGCTGCGGGCGACACGTCGCTCGCCCCAAGCGCTACATGCGCGGCTTGCCCATCGATGTCGACGACCAGTCGGAGCTGCCAGGGATCCTGGCATCCATGGCGGAGAGTTCCGACGGGTGGGTCAAGATCGTCGGTGACTGGATCGACCGCTCGGCCGGCGCCGACGCCGACCTCATGCCCCTGTGGGACCCGTCGGTGCTCGTCGACGCCGTCGCCGCCGTTCACGAGGCCGGGGCGCGCATCGCGGTCCACGCCTTCTCTCACCGGGTCATCGACTCTCTCATCGAGGCCGGAGTCGACGACATTGAACACGGAACGGGCGTCGACGCGGACCAGGCCAGCGAGATCGCTGCGCGCGGCATCGCGGTGACGCCGACGCTGCGCCAGGTCGAGCTCTTCGCCGACTTCGCCGAGCAAGCTGGCGCGAAGTACCCCGTCTATGCCGCCACCATGCGCGCCATGTTCGAGGAGCGGCGCGACCACTTCCAGATGCTCATCGACGCCGGGGTGCTGCTGCTGCAGGGCACGGATTCGGGCGGCTACCAGCAGCACGGCTCCATCGCGGGCGAGCTGGCCCTGTGGTCGAGCTGGGGCGCCAGCGCTCAGCTCATCATCGACGCCTCCACCTGGGTCAGCCAGCGCTACCTGGGGCGCCCCGGCCTCGTCGAGGGAGGGGAGGGCGACCTCATCGTGCTCGATGAGGATCCGCGCATCGATCCAGCGGCCCTCGCGCGCCCCTGCGCCGTGTACGTCGGGGGAGAGCGTGCGTGGGTGCGCCCGTAACTGCGCGGCCTCGACGTGATCGATTTAACCGCGTCGCTGCTGTGGGCTCGGGGTTCCCATGTGGGAATCCGACCCGGAATGTGGCATAATCGCTAGCTGTACCCGGCGATTCGTAGACCCTCTCACTGCGTGTCGCCGTGTCCCGGTCCGATGCGACCCCTGTGTTTCCCACCTTGGGACGCAAAGGTCCACCCCAATTCTGAAATGGAGAGACCACACAAGTGGCAGTTCGAATTCGCCTGAAGCGCGTGGGTAAGATCCACGCCGCCCAGTACCGCGTCGTCGTCGTCGATTCCCGCAAGAAGCGTGACGGCCGCGTCATCGAAGAGGTCGGCTACTACGATCCTCAGCCCAACCCGTCGATCATCCGCATCGACTCTGAGCGCGCCCAGTACTGGCTCGGCGTCGGCGCTCAGCCCTCCGACCAGGTCCGCAACCTGCTGGTCCTGACCGGTGACATCGCCAAGTTCAACGGCAAGGCCGACGCGGTTTCCCGCGTGCAGGTTTCCGAGAACGACAAGGCCGCCCAGGCCGAGCAGGCCGTCAAGGACGCCGAGGCTGCGGCCGAGAAGTCCAAGGCCGCCGCCTCCGCGAAGAAGGCCGAGGAAGAGGCCGCTGCTGCCGCAGCCGCCGCCGAGGCCGAGAAGGCTTCCGAAGAAGCCGCCGGAGAGGATGCCTGAGCATGCTCGCCGACGCGTTGGAGCACCTGGTCAGCGGCATCGTTGACCACCCCGAAGATGTCGAGGTGACCCCCCGTTCGATGCGACGCGGTCAGCTTCTGGAGGTTCGCGTGAACCCCGAGGATCTGGGTCGAGTCATCGGGCGCGGCGGTCGGACGGCTCGCGCGCTGCGCACCGTCATGGGTGCGCTGTCGACGCGTGGCACCGTCCGAGTCGACGTCGTCGACACGGATCGCGAGTAAGACTCGCACACGTCACGAAGGGGTCCGGCATCGCCGGGCCCCTTCGTTGTATCCTTCGGACAGATCCCCGTTCATGATGAGGAGAACTCATGCAGCTCACAGCCGCTATCGTCGGCCCGGCCCACGGCCTGCGCGGCGAGGTCATTCTCGACGTGCGCAGCGACGACCCGGATGTTCTCGCCCCCGGGGCGTGCCTGGAGGTCGCGGGGCGTGACTTGGCGCTGACCGTTCGCGCCGTGCGCACGCATAAGGACCGCGTGCTCGCATCCTTCGAGGAATGCACCTCGCGTGAGGATGCCGAGGCGCTGCGTGGCGCCCGCCTGCTCGTCGAGGAGCACGAGGAGGAGGACGCCTGGTACCCCCACCAGCTGACAGGGCTTGAGGCCCGCACGCCCGCGGGCGAGGTTCTTGGCACCGTGAGTGGCCTGACCCCTGGCGCCGCCCAGGACCTCCTGCTCGTGTCGACCCCGAACGGGCGCGTCATGGTGCCCTTCGTGAGTGCCCTCGTGCCCACGGTCGACGTCGAAGGCGGCTTCGTCATCATCGACGCGCCCCCGGGGCTCTTCGACGACCAGGCCGTCTCCGAGCGGGACGGCAAGTAGCGTGCGCTTCGACCTCATCTCCATTTTCCCCGACTATTTCGCGCCCCTGACCCTCTCCCTCATGGGCAAGGCCGAGGACGCCGGCCTCGTGACCCTCGCCGCCCACGACCTGCGTCAGTGGGCCACCGGCAAGCACCGCAGCGTCGACGACACCCCCTATGGCGGTGGCGCCGGCATGGTCATGCGCGCGGACGTGTGGGCGCGGGCCCTCGACGACGCGCTGGCCACCCCGCTCGCGTGCGAGAACGCGCAGGCTGCCACGGCCTCGTGCCGCAGGGTCCTGGCCATCCCCACCCCCTCGGGGACGCCGCTCACCCAGCCCGTCGTGGAAGACCTGGCGCGTGCGGACCAGATCATCGTCGCCTGCGGTCGCTACGAAGGCATCGACGCGCGGGTCGCGCAGCACTACCGCGCAGTCGGCGTCGAGGTTCTCGAGTTCTCCATCGGCGACTACGTGCTCAACGGCGGCGAGGTCGCGGCGATGGTGCTCACCGAGGCGGTCGCGCGCCTCCTCGACGGATTCATGGGCAACCCGGACTCGCTGGTCGAAGAGTCCCATTCGGGAGCCGGCCTCCTCGAGTATCCCGTCTTCACCAAGCCAAGGGAGTTCCGCTCGCTCGAGATTCCCGAGGTTCTCCTCGGCGGTAACCACGCGGCGATTGAACGCTGGCGCCGCGACCGCGCCATCGAGAAGACAGCGGCTGTTCGACCGGACCTGGCGCTGGAGCTTCGCGCCGAGTCCCTCGGCCGCGAGGACCGCGCGACCCTGGCCGCCTGCGGCGTCGCCTACCCGCGCGAGGGCAGCGCGCGTGCGGTGTCGATTCGCCACGGCGAACCCGGCGACGCCGCACAGCTCAGCGCTCTCGCCTCGCGCACTTTCCCCGAGGCGTGCCCGCCCGAGCTGCCGCGCGCGGCCATCGACGCCTTCATCGCCGCCGAACTCGGGCCGGACGCGTTCGAGGCCATGCTCGCTGACTCGACGTGCCACCGGATCCTCGTCGCGCAGGTCGACGCTCGCCTCGTCGGCTACACCCTCACCATCGTTGGCGAGGGCGCCATCCCGCCCGAGCTCGTTCGCCCCGGAAAGGTCGAGGCGGACGCCGCCTACCTGTCGAAGTGCTACGTCGACGCCCCGTGGCGGGGCAGCGGCATCGCGGACGCCCTCGTGGAGGCGGCAGCGAGCGACGCCGCCCACCGTGGGCACGCCTCCCTCGCGCTTGGGACGAACCGCGCCAACAAGAAAGCCCAGGCTTTCTATAAGCGCCACGGCTTCCGCAGGCGCTCCACCAGGACGTTCGACGTCGGTGGTGTCCTCAACCACGACGTCGTCATGGTGCGTGATCTCACCCCGACGGGCGGCGCAACGCTCGCCTGAACAAGGGGTCGCGTGGGATAATAGCCAGGATTGTGCGCGGTTCATCCTGCCGCAGGGGGACACCGTGGCGCACGATCGGACGAAGGAATGAGCGGGCACAGGCCCGCCCAACCAGGCGCCCCCGACCTGCGGCAGAGGCGTCAAGGAGAAAAAATGCAGAAGCTGGACGCCGTTGATGCGGCTTCGCTGCGCGATGACATCCCGCCGTTCCGCGCGGGCGACACCCTCAAGGTGCACGTGAAGGTTATCGAAGGCAACCGCTCCCGTATCCAGGTCTTCCAGGGTGTCGTGATCGCTCGTCGCGGCCATGGCGTGTCCTCCACGTTCACCATCCGCAAGGTTTCCTTCGGTGTCGGCGTCGAGCGTACCTTCCCGGTTCACGCCCCCACGATCGACCATATCGAGGTCGTCACCAAGGGCGACGTGCGCCGCGCCAAGCTCTACTACCTGCGTGAGCGTCACGGCAAGGCCGCGAAGATCAAGGAGCACCGCTCCGGCAAGGCCGAGTGAGGCCAGCGGCCACGCGCCTTGGCATTTTTCACGGAAAGGCCCGACACCGCGCGCCGGTGTCGGGCCTCGCCGTATCCTTGGATGGTTCACGACGGAAGGAGATCGGATGAGCTCGACTGCAGGCCCGGTGCTGGGACCGGTGCACGCGCCGTCGCTGCGGGATCGCGAGCGCGCCGAGGCGCGTGCTCGCCGTAACCCCTGGGTGTGGCTACGCGAGATCCTCGTCATCATCGTCGTCGCGCTGGTGATCTCCTCACTCCTTCGCGCCTTCATCGTGCAGGTCTTTTGGATTCCCTCGCCCTCGATGCGCAACACGCTGGTCGAGGACGACCGCATCGCCGTGTCCCGCGTGGATGCGCTGCGCTCGAATATTCACCGCGGAGACGTCGTCGTCTTCGACGACACGCTCGGCTGGCTCGGCACCACAGAGGTGTCTTCCTCGTCCGTCGTGCGCCGACTCGGAGAGTTCACGGGCTTCGTGCCCGCAGGCGGGGAGCAGACCCTCGTCAAGCGCGTGATCGGCGTGGGCGGCGACCGCGTCACCTGCGTGAGCGCCACCGGCAAGGTCAGCGTCAACGGGGTCGAGATCGACGAACCATACGTCGCCGACGGCCAGGTGCCCTGCGGCGAGCGTACCTTCGACGTGACCGTGCCCGAGGGATACCTGTGGGTGATGGGCGACAACCGCTCGAACTCCGCCGATTCTCGGTATCACATGGGCTCCGGCCAGTCGCCCTACGTGCCGGTCTCCTCCGTCGTGGGGACGGTGCAGGCCGTGATCTGGCCGGTCTCGCGTTGGTCGACCGACATCGGCCACCAGGAGGTCTTCGCCTCCGTTCCCAACCCCTCATGAGCACTGCGGCGCGCGACCTGGAGCTCGCCTTGGCGAAGCGGTGGGGCCTCGTGGCGGGCATGGACGAGGTCGGCCGCGGGGCTCTCGCCGGCCCCGTTGCGGTCGGCGTTGCCGTGATCGGCCAGGACGCGCCTCCCGTTCCCGAGGGACTGACCGACTCCAAGGCGCTTTCCGCTCGCCGGCGCGAGGCTCTCGTCGCCCCCATTCACTCCTGGGTCCGCGACTGCGCCGTCGGCTACGCGTCCCCGCAGGACATCGACCAATGGGGGATCATCGCTGCTCTGCGCTTGGCTGGGCGCCGCGCCCTCGCCGAGGTGGCGAGCCGCGCAGTCATGCCGGGCGGCGTCTTGCTGGACGGTTGCCACGATTGGCTCTCCGCACCCGAGGACCTGTTCGGAGACGAAGACGGTCCCGAGGATCCTTTCGGGATCGCCCTGCCCGTCCACATGCAGGTCAAGGCCGACCTGTCCTGCGCCGTCGTGGCCGCAGCCTCCGTCATCGCCAAGGTGGCCCGCGATCGCCTCATGAGCGAGGCCGACGACCCCGGATACGGGTGGGCCTCCAACAAAGGCTACGGCTCGGCAGCGCACGCCCGCGCGATCGGCCGCCTCGGCGTCAGCGACTTTCATCGTCGCTCGTGGAAGATGCCGACGAGCGCCACAAAGTAGGGCACGCCGGGGTGGCAGGGTGGCAAGCACGCCCAGGCCCGGCATGATGGGTCCGTGAGCGAAGAAATCGAAGGTTACGAAAACAACCTGGAGCTGGAGCTTTTTAAGGAGTACCGCGACGTCATTGGCTTGTTTAAGTTCGTCGTGGAGACCGAGAGGCGTTTCTACCTGTGCAACCACGTCGACGTGCAGGCGCGCCCGGTGGGCGGTGATGTCTTTTTCGAGTTGACGCTCACCGACGCCTGGGTGTGGGACATCTACCGTTCCTCCCGTTTCGTTCGCTCGGTGCGAGTGATCACCTACAAGGACGTGAATGTCGAGGAGCTGTCCAAGCCGGAGCTCGATATTCCCTAGCCCGGCACTGTCCACAGGAAATGCGGCGCGAGCCGTTTATCCACAGGCCTTTGCGTCAGCCGCTCCCTGTCCACAGGGGGCGGTTTTCGTGTTGTGTGGCCCGGTGGCCGGGGCGCACTGTGGTCGTGGAGGTGAGCTCTCATGGAATGCTCAACACGACCCGATCGTCGGGTTCTCGGTGCAGCCGGGGAACACACGGCCCGCCTGATGATTGAGGAAGCAGGCCTGCGCGTCCTGGAATGCAACTGGCGCGATGGCCGACGCGGCGAGCTCGACATCATCGCCCGAGACGAGACGGACCCCGCGTGCTCGTGGACCGTCATCGTCGAGGTACGCACCCGGGTTGGCCGGGGAAAAGGCAGCGCTCTGGCATCAGTGGATGCACGCAAGGTCGCTCGGTTGCGGGCGCTCACCGGAGCCTGGTGCAGGCAGCGAGGACGACTGGACTCGCGAGTCCGCATTGACGTCGTCGCCATCACGCTGTCGGCGCAGGCCCTTCGGCAATGGCCGGACGTAGGTCGAGCGGACGTCGACGTGCGCGCGCTCGGTGCGCACGCGGTGTGGCTGCGGGGCGTGCAATGACCGGGCCAGGGCTTGCCCGCACCTATTCGATCAGCGTGGTTGGCATTGAGGGACACCTCGTCGATGTCGAGACGTATGCCGGTGCCGGGCTCGTGGCCTTCACACTCGTCGGCCTATTGGACACGTCGGTACGCGAGGCCCGTGACCGGGTGCGCGCGGCCTTCGAGTCCTGCGGCCTTGACGTGCTGGATCAGCGCATCACGGTGAACCTGTCGCCGGCGGGCATCCCGAAGTCGGGTTCTGGCTTCGACCTGGCCATCGCCTCGTCTATCGCGTTGGCGACGGGTCTCGTGTACCCGCGCGCTTTTCAGGACGCTGTCATCGTCGGTGAACTCGCCCTGGACGGCAGCATTCAGCCGGTGCGCGGAGTGTTGCCGGCCGTGCTCGCCGCCCGCTCACGGGGAGTGCGTCGGGTGATCGTCCCGGAGGCGTGCGCCCGGGAAGCGAGGCTCGTGGACGGCATCGAGGTGATCGCCTTCGCGCACCTGGCCGACCTCATCGCCTGGGGCGGGGGAGAGGCCATCAAGGCTCCTTTCCACGGCCACCTGGGGATGCGCGCCGTGGAACCAGGCCGTGAATCGCCCGCCGTCCTCGACATGGCTGACGTGCGAGGCCAGGGTGAGGCGGTGGGGGCGATGGAGGTCGCTGCGGCCGGAGGACACCACGTCTTCCTCATCGGCGAGCCCGGCTCGGGCAAAACCATGTTGGCCTCGCGGCTGCCGACGATTCTTCCCGACCTGGACGCGGACACCGCGCTCGTGACGACGTCCTTGCATTCCGTGGCAGGGCTCGTACCCGCGGGCACTGCCCTCGTCACGCGCCCTCCCTTCCAGGCGCCCCACCACTCGGTGACGATGGCCGCCCTGATCGGGGGCGGATCGCGCACCCTGACGCCGGGCGCGGCATCGCTCGCACACGGCGGCATCCTGTTCCTCGACGAGGCCGCCGAGTTCGCGCCCTCCGTGCTCGACTCCCTGCGTGAACCCCTGGAATCGGGGGTCGTCAACCTGCACCGGTCGGGGATCCACACGCGCTACCCGGCCTCGTTCCAGCTGGTCATGGCCTCCAACCCATGCCCCTGCGGCGGGGGACGGGCAGGGCGTCACTGCACCTGTTCCTCGGTCGCTCGGAGGCGCTACCTGGCGCGCCTGTCGGGCCCGCTCCTGGACCGGATGGACATTCGGATCGACGTGCACACGCCGACGCGGGCGGACATGGCCTCGTGTACGACACGCGACTCGGAGACGATCCGCCAGCGAGTGAGTGCCGCGCGCGACCGGGCCCGCCACCGCCTCGCGGACACGCCCTGGGTGTGCAACGCCCAGCTTCCGGGAGCGTGGATCAGGCGCCACTCGGGCATCGACGCCGAGCTGGTCGCCCAGCTGGACCGGCTCGTCGACGCCGGCGTCTCCTCGATGAGGGGAGTGGACCGCATGCTGCGCCTGGCGTGGACGCTGGCGGACTTGGCGGGAGCCCCTCGACCGACCATTGACCACATCGTTGCAGCGCAGCAGCTGCGGAATGGACACGATCATGACACCAGATGAGAGAACTCGCGAGGCGGCCTGGTGGTCGGCGGTGGCAGAACCCGCCGATCCCGCGGCGCGCGTACTGCGCGCGACGCTCGGGGACCGCCGGGGGCGGCAGTGGCTCCAAGCGGAGTGGAGCGGCGTGCCGAGGGAGCTGCGGGGCACCGGCGAGGCCCGTTGGGACCAGCAGTGGAATCGCTGGCGTGAACGCGCGCTGACGGTCGACGTCGAGCGCGAACTGGCGCGGGTCGAGCGCGCCGGAGGCGGTTTCATCACGCCCGCGGACCCGCGCTGGCCGGTCCAGCTTTCCTGCCTGGGAGAGGAGGAGCCGCTCGGCCTGTGGTTCCTGGGCCGCCTGTCCGATGCATCGCAGTCGGAGGGACACGTGTCGATCGTTGGGGCGCGCGCCTCCACGTCCGCCGGGGGCAGGTGCGCGCGGAACATGGCCTACCACCTCGCGCGCTCGGGGTACGCGATCGTCTCTGGCGGGGCCATCGGCATTGACATTGAGGCGCACCGGGGGGCGCTGGCTGGCGGCGGGCGGACGATCTGTGTCCTGGCCGGTGGTGTACTCAATCCTTATCCTGCGTGTCACACCGAGGATTTCCGCGCGATCGTCGACAGGGGCGGGCTGATCGTCTCCGAGGTCGCTCCCACCGCCCGTCCCGCGAAGTGGCGTTTTCTGACCCGCAACAGGCTGATCGCCGGGTGGAGCGCGGCCACCATCGTCGTCGAGGCCGGGGCTCGTTCGGGCGCTCTGGCCACGGCCAGGTGGGCGATGGGGTGCGGACGCGAGCTCGGCGCCGTGCCCGGGGCGGTGGACGCTCCCATGTCGGTGGGCTGCCTCGAACTGGCCAGGAACGGAGCGACGATCATTCGCGACGGCCGCGACGCCGCGGAACTGGCGGGCCCCATCGGTGCGGAGGATGTCGCCCCGCTCTTCGGGATGCCGGTCGAGCGAGATCACGGCATCGATGCCCTGCCCCCGGTGGCGCGTCGGGTGTGGGAAGCGCTTCCGGCACGCGCGTGCGCGGACGTGTCCGCGATCTGCGTCAGCGCCGGGCTCGGCCGCGAGGAGGTGAGCCGTGCCCTGATGGACTTGGCCGTGGCTGGATTGGTCACCAGTTCCACCCGCGGGTGGGCACGCAGGGAGGACGGGGACGCCGTAGGATGTCGGCATGATCGAGAGCGTGGGGGACCAGTGGGGTGAGTATCTGCGACTGAGCCGTCGCATGAGCGAGCACACCATCGACGCCTACCTGGGGGACCTGCGCGCGCTCCTGGACTACGTGGGGCTCCGGTGGGACGCGCCCGCCGGCCAGTTCGGCCAGGCGCTCACTCAGCGCTCCATCCGCTCGTGGCTCGCACATACGCTGGCCAGCGGGGGAGCACGCTCGACCATCGCCCGCCACACGGCGGCCATCCGCAACTTCACGGCGTGGGCCGTGCGCGAGGAGATCCTGGCGAGCGACCCGGCCGCGGCGCTGACGAGCACACGTGCGGATCAACGCCTTCCCACGCCCCTGGATGAGTCCGAGGCCCGCACCCTCATCAACCTGGCCCGCGCCGAGGCGGTGGACGGGACTCCCGCGCAGATGCGCGCCTGGGCGATTCTTGAGCTCACCTACGCGTGCGGCCTGCGAGTGTCCGAAGTGTGTGCCCTCGACGTGTCCTCACTCAACCGTGAGGCTCTCACCGTGCGCGTGCTCGGCAAGGGAAATAAGGAGCGCGTCGTGCCCTACGGCCCGCCCGCGCGCGAGGCGCTCGACCATTGGTTGGTCCGAGGCCGTCCGCAGTTGGTCGCCCAGTCCAGTGGCGAGGCCCTGTTTCTCGGCGACCGCGGGGGGCGCATTGATCCTCGCGTTGTGCGCTCGATGGTCCATCGGATGGCCGCCAAGGCGGGGGTGCACGACGTCGCCCCCCACGGGCTGCGTCACTCGACGGCGACCCACCTGCTGCAAGGCGGCGCGGATCTGCGCGCCGTGCAGGAGATGCTCGGCCACGCCTCCTTGTCCACGACGCAGCGCTACACGCACGTGGACACCGCTCGCCTGAGCGCCATCTATCAACGTGCTCACCCTCGCGCCTGAAGCCTCCTCTGGCGCTATCCGTCCCAGGGGAGGAGCCGAGGCCTTCCCACCGTCAGGCGGATCGGGTCGATGTATGCGGTCGGGCCCGTCTTCGCTCCCCAGTGCAGGGTGTCCGATCCCTCCTCGACGACCCCGATGACCTGACCCGCGGTCACGGCCTGTCCAGCGGATACGCTCGGCGTGACTGGCAGATAGGTGGACCAGACCGCGCGGCCGCGCACCTCGTGCCGAATGGAGACGGCCCCTCGGCCTCCAACCTGGCCCGCGAAGGTTACCGTCCCATTGGCGCACGCGTAGACCGGCGAGCCGGACGGATAGGAGAGGGTGACGCCCCGTCTGCCGGGCAGCCAGTCGTGGGCGGGGGGAGCGAAGGAGGAGACGACGGGCACGGGGGAGCCGCTGGGCCACTGCCAGAGCTTGCCGCTCTCCGTGCCGCCAGCTGGCGGAGCCAGGACAACGAGCATCATGGCGCCGAGGAGCAGTGCAAGTGCTGCGAGAGAACGCTCGGCGTGAAGCGGACGGTTATTCATACGTCCACGATGTGCCCGGGACCCCTGTGCGATCCAGTCGACGACGTTGTCCTGTGCATGGCGCCCCGAACGCGCAGGCCCCTGTGGATAACACGGCGTCGAAGCGAGAGGGGCTCGTCACCCTGTGGACGGACACCCAGGCCTCGTCGATGAGCGTGAAAGTCGGCACACTCACACCCTCCACGTCCCTGAGGGTCGTGCGTCCATGAGGTAAGATGGCCGGGCACTTGCCTCGTGCAGGTGACTTCGCGTGCCATTTATCGCGACCCACGGGAGACCGCCAGGGCAGCGAGGCGCGGCGGCTTCGGTCCCTTCGGGGATGGTCGCCGGTCATGGCACCAGGGTACGCACCGCGTACAGCAAACCGATAACCCGGGGGAGACCCCACTGATCACTCGCGACTTGCGGGGAAAGGACGAACCATGGCAATCGTTACCATGCGTCAGCTCCTCGAGTCCGGTGTCCACTTCGGCCACCAGACTCGCCGTTGGAACCCGAAGATGAAGCGCTTCATCCTCACCGAGCGCAACGGCATCTACATCATCGACCTGCAGCAGACCATTGCTGACATCGACATCGCCTTCGACTTCGTGAAGCAGACCGTCGCCCACGGCGGCACCCTCCTCTTCGTCGGCACCAAGAAGCAGGCCCAGGAAGCCGTGGCCGAGCAGGCCCAGCGCGTCGGCATGCCCTACGTGAACCACCGTTGGCTCGGCGGCATGCTCACCAACTTCTCGACCGTTGCTACCCGTCTGCAGCGCCTGAAGGAACTCGAGCAGATCGACTTCGACGACGTGGCCTCCTCCGGTCACACCAAGAAGGAACTGCTCATGATGCGTCGCGAGAAGGACAAGCTCTCGCGCACCCTGGGCGGCATCCGCGACATGACCAAGGTTCCCTCGGCCGTGTGGATCGTCGACCCCAAGAAGGAGCACCTCGCGGTCTCCGAGGCTCGCAAGCTGCGCATCCCGATCGTCGCCATCCTCGACACCAACGCCGATCCGGACGAGGTCGACTACCGCATCCCCGGCAACGATGACGCCATCCGCGCCGTCGCGCTGCTCACCCGCGTGATCGCCGACGCCGTCGCCGAGGGCCTCATCGCCCGCTCCGACGTGCGCAAGGGCAAGGGCGAGGAGACCGCCGCTGAGCCTCTGGCCGAGTGGGAGCGCGAGCTCCTCGAGGGCGAGATTCAGGCTGACGAGGCTGTCGCCGCAGAGGTCGCCGACGAGTCGGCCACCAAGCAGGACTGAACTTTTAACTGAGAGGAATCATCCGATGGCGAATTTCACCGCTGCAGATGTGAAGGCGCTGCGTGAGCAGACCGGCGCCGGCATGATGGATGTCAAGAAGGCTCTGACCGAGGCCGACGGCGACGCCGAGAAGGCTCTCGAGATCATCCGCCTGAAGGGCCTGAAGTCCCTGTCCAAGCGCGAGGGCCGCCAGGCCTCCGCCGGCCTGCTGGCCGCGCAGACCGACGGCACCGTCGGCGTGCTGGTCGAGGTCAACTCCGAGACCGACTTCGTCGCGAAGAACCAGAAGTTCATCGACTTCTCCAACGAGGTCCTGGCCGCCGCCGTCGCCTCCGGCGCCGCCGACCTGGACGCGCTGCTCGCCGCCCCCATGGGCGAGGGCACCGTCAAGGACCGCCTGGACGCCTTCGCCGCCATCATCGGCGAGAAGCTGCAGGTTGGCCGCATCGTGCGCGTTGAGGGCGAGAACGTCGACCTCTACCTGCACCAGACCAGCCCGGACCTGCCCCCGCAGGTCGGCGTCTTCGTCGTGACCGATGCCGCCGGCAAGACCGTCGCCCACGACATCGCGATGCACGTTGCCGCCTACATGCCCGCCTACCTCGACCGCGACTCGGTTCCCGCCGACGTGCTCGACAAGGAGCGCGCCACCCTCGAGAAGATCACCCTCGAGGAGGGCAAGCCCGCCAACATCGTTCCCAAGATCGTTGAGGGCCGCCTGAACGCGTTCTTCAAGGACAACTGCCTCGTTGACCAGGCCTACGCCCGTGACCCCTCGAAGTCCGTTGGCCAGGTCCTCAAGGAGGCCGGCGCCACGGTCACCAACTTCGTGCGCGTGCACGTGGGTGCCTGATTCGGTCTGCGCGTCAGTTTGCTGACAGTTGGGAGCGGCTCCGCCGAACGGCGGGGCCGCTCCCCTTTTACCAGGTAGTATGGTTCCTAACCGTTCCGCCCATCCCGGGCCGTCATAAAGGAGAAGCGTCATGTCGACGAAGCGCCGCGTTTTGCTCAAGCTTTCCGGAGAGGCATTTGGAGGTGGGTCTATCGGCTTGGATCCCAAGGTCGTCCGCAATATTGCTGAGCAGGTGGCGAGTGCCGTGCGCGAGGGCGTGCAGGTTGCGATTGTCGTCGGTGGTGGCAACTTCTTCCGCGGCGCGCAGCTGGCTCGTGAGGGCCTGGAGCGTTCCCGCGCCGACTACATGGGCATGCTCGGAACCGTCATGAATGCGCTGGCCCTCCAGGACTTCATCGACCAGTCTGGTATTCCCGCACGCGTTCAGACTGCGATTACGATGGCCCAGGTCGCTGAACCCTATCTGCCGCTGCGGGCGATCCGTCACCTGGAGAAGGGGCGTGTCGTCGTGTTCGGAGCCGGCGCTGGTCTGCCCTACTTCTCGACTGACACCGTCTCGGCGCAGCGCGCGCTCGAGATCCACTGTGATGAGCTCCTGGTGGCGAAGAACGGCGTGGACGGCGTCTATGACGACGACCCGAACAAGAACCCCAACGCGCATCGCTTTGACACGCTGACCTATTCGGAGGCACTGCGACGCGACCTGAAGGTGATCGACGGCTCGGCGCTGGCGCTGTGCCGCGAGAACGGCCTGACCACTCGTATCTTCGGAATGGGTGGGGAAGGTGCGGTCACCCGCGCGCTCATGGGCGATGAAATCGGTACCCTAGTGACGGCGTGATATAACCTTCACAGACCACTGACGTTAAGGAGCACATAGTGATCGACGATATTCTCCTCGAAGCCGAGGACAAGATGGACAAGGCCGTCGAGGCCGCCCGCCACGAGTTCACGAACATTCGCACGGGACGCGCGACGTCTTCGATGTTCGAGCAGCTGCTGGTGGACTACTACGGCGCGCCCACCCCGATGCAACAGCTCGCGAGCTTCCAGATTCCCGAGGCTCGCACGGTGCTGATCTCTCCCTTCGACCGCACAGCGACGCAGGAGATTATCCGCACGCTGCGCGAGTCTGACCTGGGCGTGAACCCCACGGACGATGGCAACGTTGTTCGCGTCGTGCTGCCTGCGCTGACCGAGGATCGCCGCAAGGAGTACGTCAAGCAGGCTAAGAGCAAGGCTGAGGATGGCCGCGTCTCCGTGCGCGGTGTGCGCCGCAAGGCTAAGGATCAGCTGGATCGCCTCAAGAAGGATGGCGAGGCGTCCGAGGACGACGTCGATCGCGCAGAGAAGAACCTCGATTCGATGACGAAGGCACACACCGAGCAGATCGACAAGATGCTCGCGACGAAGGAAAGCGAACTGCTGACGATCTGATGGCGTCAACGGATTCTTCACTGCTGGCTCGCATCTTTTCCCCGGGCCCCACGCGCGACAATCATCCCGCGGGTGGGGCGACGGGGAAGGCGGGTCGTAACCTCCCGCAGGCGATCACGACGGCGGTTGTCCTCATCGTTGCCGTCGCCGTGCCCTTGTTTACCTCCCTTCCGGCGTTTGTCGGTGTCATTGGCTTCGTGTGCCTCGTCGGTATCTGGGAGCTGGCGGGTGCTTTCGCGCGCATGGGTATCACGCTGACCGTGACGCCGCTGTACGTGGGCGCGATCGGCATGATCACGTGTGCGTGGTGGCTGGGCAGCGAGGGCACGCTCTTCGCGCTGTACATCACCGTCTTCGTGTGCGCGGCGTGGAGGCTGCTTGACCGGCGGCAGGAGTCGCGGATGAGCGACGTCGTCTCCTCGACGTTCACGGCCGTCTACGTTCCTTTCTTGGCCTCTTTCGTCGTGCTGATGCTTGCGGCGTGGCGCGATCCGTGGGTGTTTGTCGTCTTTGAGCTCATGGTCATCGCGAACGACACGGGCGGGTGGGCTGCCGGTGTCTTGTTCGGCAAGCATCCGATGGCGCCGGCCCTGTCTCCGAAGAAGTCCTGGGAGGGCTTTGCTGGTTCCGCGCTGACGGCGGTCGGCGTCGGTTGCGTGGGGCTGTGGCTGCTGGGTGCCGCCTGGTGGTGGGGCATCGTCGCCGGTGTTTCGATCGCGTTCGTGGGCACGATGGGTGACCTGACTGAGTCGCTGATTAAGCGCGAGTCGGGCCTCAAAGACATGTCCCAGATCCTGCCCGGGCACGGTGGCGTTCTGGACCGGGTGGACGCGCTGCTCATGAGCGCGCCGGTCGCCTACTTCATTTTCGCGTGGGCGCTGCCCGGTATTTCTTGGGAGTCGAGCCATTGAGCCAAACGACGAGGATGGGACGCGCGGCGCAGGGCCGCTCCCGCGAGGAGGCCACGGCCTCGGCGCAGCGTCGCCTGGGCGCGCGCCGAGAGGTGCGCCCGAGCGATCAGCCGCCGGAGGGGGCGACGCATAAGGACGCGAAGCCGGTCCTGTCCTTCACCGCTCAGCGCCGAGGTAAGGCGCCCTCGCACTTGGCTGATCTCGACGCAGCCGGGCGTAAGCAGGTGCTCAAGGACCTGGGGCTGCCCGCATTCCGTGCGGATCAGCTCTCGCGCCACTACTTCACGCACTTTGAGGCTGACCCTGAGCGCATGAGTGACATTCCGGCTGGCATGCGCGCCCAGGTGCGCGAGGCTCTCCTGCCGACGCTCGTGTCGAGGGTCGTCTCGTTGGAGGCGGACGGCGGCCGCACGATCAAGGATCTGTGGCGGCTGTACGACGGCGCCCAGGTGGAGTCGGTGCTCATGCGCTACCCGCAGCGCACCACCTTGTGCGTGTCCTCGCAGGCGGGGTGCGGCATGGCGTGTCCGTTCTGTGCGACGGGGCAGATGGGCCTGACCCGTAACCTGTCGACGGCGGAGATCGTCGATCAGGTCCGCTACGCGCAGGCGGCGTGCCGCGATGGCGCGCTCGCCGGTGGACCCACGGCGCTGTCGAACGTCGTGTTCATGGGAATGGGTGAGCCGCTGGCCAATTACAAGACGGTGATCGGCGCCCTGCATCGCCTCATCGATCCTGCGCCCGAGGGTTTCGGTATGAGCGCGCGCAACATTACTGTCTCGACGGTCGGGCTGGTTCCCGCGATTAAGAAGCTCGCGGGGGAGGGGATGCCGGTGACGCTCGCGGTGTCGCTGCATGCCCCCGACGATGATCTGCGTGACGAGCTCATTCCGATCAACTCGCGCTGGAAGGTCGGGGAGCTCCTGGATGCTGCCCGCGCCTACTTTCTGGCGACGGGACGGCGCGTGTCGATCGAGTACGCGCTCATCAAGGACATGAACGATCAGGAGTGGCGCGCTCAGCTTCTGGCCGACGAGCTCAATAAACGAGGCCATGGCTGGGTTCACGTGAACCCGATCCCCTTGAACCCGACGCCGGGATCGATTTGGACGGCGTCCACGAAGCATGCCCAGGATGCGTTCGTCAAGCGCCTGCGCGACAACGGCATCGCGACGTCGATTCGCGACACCCGGGGATCCGACATCGACGGCGCGTGCGGTCAGCTGGCTACGGCGGTCGCCGAGGGGCGCAGGCCCGGCGGTGAGGAGCGCGCGTGAGGACGACCGATTTTTCGCGCACGTTCTTGCGCGAGGGCTACGACATGAGCGAGGTGCGCGCGTTCCTCGCCGATGTGGAGCGCACGATCAGGGGGCAGGCGAGCGAGCCGGATCAGATCGTGACCGCCCGCAAGGCTGAGGAGATCGAGTTTTCCGTCAAGTTCCGCGGCTTCAACATGGACCAGGTGGACGCCGAGATCGATCGCTTGATCGGCGTGTTGAGGGGGCTTGATCGCGACCGCGAGTGGGCGGCCCAGCGTGAGTGCGAGGCCGGCGAGGAAGTGGCGGACGTTCGCGCCGACGAGCCCGCCCCGGCCTCGTCGAGCGACTCGCGCAGCGGCTCCGAAGCGCCCGCGATTCCCCCCGCAGCCTGTCAGGCGCCCGCCTCCGACATCGGGCCGATCGCCCCAGGGACGCGTGAGCCCCGGGCGGATTCCGTTGATGTGCCGGTGTCCCCGCAGCCGCCAGAAACGCGGTTCGCCCCCGTGTGGGACGACGACGCGAGCGCACCGGTGTCCCCGCAGCCGCCAGAAACGCGGTTCGCCCCCGTGTGGGACGACGACG
>CATWCG010000004.1:0-21831 GCA_958349165.1 uncultured Actinomyces sp.
GGGGTAGCGCCTTCAGGGCTGGGGTCGATCCTGTTTGAGGATGTGGAGACCCCGGTGGGCGTTGTGGGTGTGGGTGAGCATGCGGGCGTCGCTGATGGCGGCTCAATGGGCGCGTATTTCACGGCGACGGTTGAAACTCAGGGGCGCGCTCGCACGTCGGGTGAGGCGTGGGGTGCGTTGTTGGCGCATTTGTCGTCTGAGTCGTCCCCGGTGTCTCACGTTGTACAGACGGCACGCATAACGGCGTGGGATTCAACCGATCACGTTGCGTGGGTGGCTCCGCTGGCAGCGGCCTCGCCTAGCGGTGAACTCGTGAACTCGTATGCGGAGATCGTTGATGAGTTGGCGCGCGTGGCGTCGGCTCAGCGCACGTGGGTCACCTTCCGCATCCCTTTCGAAGAGATTATGGCGATGGATCGCACGATGAAGCCGGCTGCTCTCGTTGCGCGCGTTGTGGCAGATACGGTTGAGCGTGCCGATGATTTAGGGATCGCGATGCGCCCGCTGTCGGTGCTGGGGCGCGGTGCGTTGGCTCGGCACATGATGGACCCGTCAATGTCTCCTGATGACCTTGATGGGATGAGTGAATCATGGGCGGGGGTGTGGCCGTCGTGGGAGGCCACCGATGATGGCTGGTGCGTCGATATTGACGGGGCTACGAACACCTGGAGGTCCTCGCTGTGGGAGGTGCCTGCCTCGCACATTGTTCCAGGCTGGATGAGCCGGGACTGGTTGTATCAGGCGCTGCGCGATGTGGACGTGCCTGTGCGCACATTCGTTGTTGCAGCAGAAGTCCAGCCGCGTTCTCAGGCAGTGAAAGCCGCTCGCGCCGACCATACAAGCGACCTGTCACATCTGCATAAGACTCAGGGCACGGTGTCAACGGGTGAGGAGGATGCGCAAGCTGGATCGAGCGCGGTGCGCGTGAGTGACCTTGCGCCGGAAATGCAGGCCGGCGGCGTGCGGTGGAGCATGGCTGTAGGGATTCATGCGTCCCCTGAGACGTGGAGGGATGCGGCGCGCCATATGGCGGCGGCCCTGGAAGACTGCTACATCGAGAACCCGGTGCGGCTGCGCTACCGGCAAGACCAGGTGTTGCCCTGGATGCTCGGCATGGGCCTGGCCTGGAAGAAAGGACGGTGACGGGTGTGAGTGCACAAGTATATGAGGATAGTAGTGTGATAGTTGATGAGGGTGTTAGTGGGCTAGTGGACGATGATGCTAGGGGTCTAGGTGATCAGGGTGCTAGTGGTCGTGGCGTGGTGGTGCGTGGAGCGGCGCCGCGCTGGCCGGCACTGGTGCGTCGTTCCATGCGGTCGCGTCGCATGGAACCCCTCGCTTCCACCACTCGACAGATGCGCGGCGTAGCGCTGGCGGAGGCGCGCCCTTCCACAACAACAGCTGGCCTGGCCCTCGGTGTCGATGTGGAAAGTGGCTGCCCGATTTTCCATGACCCATTCACCCTGTACGGCAACGACGGGTTCTCCTCGCCGAACATCGTGACGTTCGGAGACCTGGGGTCAGGCAAATCAGTCTCGGCAAAAACCTGGGTGCTGCGCAACCTAATGATCGGCCGGCGCGTGGTGATCGTCGACAAGAAGCTCCAGGCATTAGGGGACGGTACGCGCGCGGGGGAGTATTCGACGCTCGCTCGCACCCTGGGGTACACCCCAATTACCCTGAAAGTCGGCGGCGGTGGCACGCGCATCAATATCCTTGACCCGCTCATCGCAGGCGAAAGTATCGACGGCGTTGCCGGTCAACAACTCCTACTGGAGACGGTTGCATCGGCAGCGGTAGGCCGCTCACTGAATGAGCGCGAACGCAAAGCGCTGCGCGTAGCCCGAGAAAACGCGACGCGCGCGGCTGAGCAGCAAGGCCGCATCGCGCACGTCGGGGACGTGACTCACTTCCTACTCGAACCCGTCGAGCAGCCAATGCCCGGCATTTCCGGCGCCGATGTACTGGCGGACTGGGGCAGGGACGTCGCTTTCGCCCTGGAGCGCATCGTCACCGAAGAATTGGCCGGCCTGATCGACGGGCCGACAAGCGAAGGCGTGAACGTCTCGGGCGCCCTGACGGTGTTCGATATCTCGTCCCTGCCGGATGAGGGCGCGGCTGTGGGCATCATGATGAGCGTGCTCAACACGTGGCTGCATGCCATGATTGCCCGATCGCGCGAAACAGTGCCGACCCTTTTTGTGGTCGATGAGGCCTGGCACGTCGCCGAAGGCGATTTCGCGCGCATTGCCCGCAAAAACGCCAAACTCGCGCGCGGCCTCGGCATCTCGAATATGACAATCTTGCAGCACCCGGGCGATATTTCCCCGGAATCCCCGGCTATTGCCATGATCAAGGAATCACAGACCGCGTTCGTGTTCCGGCAGGATAAAGCCGATGACGCCGCCGCCGTGTGCGAGCTGTTCGGCTGGAACGTGGAGGAGTGGGCGCCGCTCCTACAGAAGCTCGGGACCGGGATCTGTGTCGTCAAGATCGGTGCGGGCCGCCCGCTCCTATGTGCCTGGAAGGTCAGCGATTTTGAGCTGAGCGTGGCAACGACCGACGCTGCCATGAAGAGCCGCGCAACCTTGACCGACGCATTCCACTCACTCAACGAAGACGAGAAGGAGGCTTCTCATGGACAGTGAAGCAAGGACGCTGCGCAACGTGAGCATCGCGCTGGTCACTCTGTGGATCTATGTCGGGTGCGCAGCGTTGGCGTGCTGGCTGACGGGCGCGCGCTTCACCGGCATGATGCGCCTGCATCAGATCGTGGACTTACCGCCCCTGACACTGACTGTCTCCCTGGTGATCTTCCTGATCGTCATGGGAGGCATTCTCTGGCTATGGTTCGTCCTCTCGCCGCGCACGGACAGGAAGGGTGGTGAACATGACGCCTTCAAGGACATGCGCAAGAAGGCGGCCACTGCCAAGGCGAAGCGGATTTTATCCGACGCGCTCTTAGGGGAGGCCTCGGGCGCGCGCGATGAGATGCTGGTGCGCTTGATCGGGTCCCTGCGTGGCAAGAAGCTGTATGCGCAGCAGGAAGATTCGGAGCTGGTGGTCTCTCAGACGCGCGGCGGTAAAACCCGCTCAATTGTGGCCCGGCGCGTGATTGAAGCGCCCGGCGCGGTGGTGGCCACCTCGACGAAAGCCGACGGCGTGTATCTGACCTGGCGGGCACGCCTGGAGGCGGCCCGCGGCTCGCGCATCTACTCCTTCGACCCGCTGCGCGTCGCGCATGGACCGGCGCGCGTGCGCTGGAATCCGATTGCGGGTTGCGCTGACTTCGATGTGGCCCGACGGCGCGGCGCGGCGCTGGCCTTGGGATCCACGAAAGCCATGGGGGAAGGGAACTCCAGGTGGTTTGCTGAGCGTGGCGCTCAAATCCTGGGCTACCTTTTCCATGCTGCGGCACTGGGGGGTCGCACGATTGCCGATATTCAGGCCTGGGTGTCCGACCCGCGCGAGGCGGTGGCCATCCTGGAGCGCGCAAAAGGCCCCACCACGGTACGCATGGCGGGCGCCCTCAATGACCTCATGGTGGAGATGGCTCCCGAGACCGCCGCCGGCTTCATTGGCACGATTCAAGGCGCGCTCGAACCGCTCATGATCCCTGCGGTCTACGAAATGCTCACCCCAAGCGTGGAAGACTCGTTCGACGTCGAAGCCTTCATCTCCTCACGCGACACCCTCTGGGTCCTCTCCCCTGACTCAGAAGGTGCGCTGGCGGCGATCACCACGATGTTCGTCAACGACATCTACGAGGTCGCGCGCGCCCTGTCGGCCCGCAAGCCGGGCGGCCGGCACGTGCCGGCCATCTCCTTCATTCTCGATGAAGCCGCGAACATCGCGCCCCTACCGAACCTGGGAGCCATGTTCTCCGAGGGCGCGGGCCGCGGCCTCTTCATGTGCGCGATCTTCCAAGACGTGCACCAAATGGAGGCCCGCTGGGGCGCGATTCAAGCCAAGACGATCTTCCAGCAGGCCCGCTTGACCTACATCATGGGGTCAAGCAAAGACCCTGAATGGAACGAACAGATTGCTGCCCTCTCGCGTGAATTTGAGGCGCAACGCTCCTCGGTGTCCACCTCGAACCAGGGACGCAGCGTGTCCACGCACACGGAACATCGCCACGCCCTGCGCGCCTCCGACATTCAAAACATCGCCGTCGGGCACGCCGTGCTCCTGGCTCCGGGCCATGAGGCCACGATGATTGACCTGCCCGATATTGCCGAGGACCGCGACTGGGGTCCCCTCGTCAAGGAAGGCACGGTCATGTACAACGAACGCCTGCGCGCCGGCGTCGATGACGATGAGTGGATGACGGCGCCATGCTGAGCGAGGAATATGACGCCCTCGATGAGCGCGTGAGCGAAATTGAGCGCTCCCTGTGCACCGCGATGGAAGCCCTCACCGATCTGACGTCCGCGCCGGCGGATGAGGAAGCGCCGAGGGTGATCCGTGAGGAGCCAGGCCCATCGGCCAATGGCATGCTGGTGCGCGGCTTTGACCCGCAGACCATCGCTCACCCCGGCGCGCGCCGGCAGGCCTGGGAACGCCTCTACGCGTTCGTCGAACAACTCAACGCCACATGGGGCGCGCTGCGCTCCATGAACGGCATGGCGGACTACTACATTCGGGCGCGCTGGTGGGAAAACCCGCTGACGGTCTCACACCTGGCCGCCCTGGAGGCAGCCTACGCCGAAGCATATGTGAGCGAGGATCTGCCGACCGTGGGCACATCCCTCATGCTGCGTGTCCTGGAGGACACTCCGCGGGTGCTGGCGTTGGTCACGGGCAATCCGCCGCCGCCGTGGGGGCAAAGCGCGGCTGATAAGGGCGCGCATTGGAGTCGGGATGTTCCCTCTGCGCTGGGGTCGGGTATCGACGTCGAAGATGAGATGCGCCGGCGCGAACTTTTCGAGGCTTTCCTCCAGGCGACAAACGGCGGTGAAAACCCTGTGACGGCTGCCTTCATTGCTTCCCTCCTCGATGCGCCGTAGCGCTCACGCATTGCCCCTACGCCCGCAAGTATCCTAGCAAACTAGTTTGCTAGGATACTTGCGTGTTAGTGGAGTGAGGGGCCGCGTTGGCTAGGATCGTCGGGTCGGCGCGGCCGGTATGGCCTGTGGGGCGGAGCTGGCGCGAGTGGGGGAGTGGGCCGCTGCGGCTTGGGGGCCGCTTGACGCTCGCGCATTGCCTGTTCTAAGCGCGCTCGCGCATCACGCAACTGCTGCACCTTCGAAGCTTCCTGAATACGAGAGGTGGGGGCCTGGTGCTGAACGGGTGCCCGGTCGGTGATCGTGACGACGTCGCGCGGGTCGGACGCTAGTCGCGACAGGAGCGTGTTGTCGCGGTTGGCGTACATGCGCCCGGCTCCCGCCGTGACATCGGCTGCCCACAACAGAGGGTCAGCCCACTGCGAGACGTACCGCAGCTCAGTTTTTGCATGGAGCGCGTCAGGGTGATTCGGATGGCGTCGGAGTCCGTAAATGAGCTGCGCATCGCCGCGCATGATGGCCTCGCGACGCTGTTCACTCATCGTTTTTCCAGCGGTAATCGCATCAGCCACCACGAGGGGACTAGGTTCGCTCAACTCGGATAGAGCCGTTCGGAAAGCCTCCTGCCGTGTCGCAACATAGATCGCATCCGGGGCACGAAACAAATCAGGGCAGGATGTGACAGCCACGTGAAAATCGCAATGCTCGCTGATGGCTGCGCAGATGCCCTCGATAGCTTGGCGAGAGCGATCGCGCATCTGCTCGTCGGGACCGACCATGTCGGTCAGGGCTTTCGTGGTGTGCCAGTAGGGGCGTTCTTGGTCGAATCGGAGACGTGCGGCCTCGACGAGGCGTTCACGCAAATCGCGCACACGTTCCCAGGCTTCCTTCTCGTCGCCGTCGGAGCGAATCTGTACCGCACTCACCGCGTAGAGATGGGAGTGGTCCCGCTGCTCAAAATGATCCATCTGGTGCCACACGTGCGGAGGGTACATCGTGCGCTTGTGTGACTCATCGACCATGACGACATAGGGTCCCATGCGCTCAAAAACGCTCTCGAAATCATCATCGCTCACCACAAGCCGATTCACATCACCCATGCCACACATCATAGTGTCCAGCCCTTGCTCACACATGCCTTGACGCCTATACTAGAGAGTAGGACAAGGGCTGAAATGGATACTTGGCAGCGCGAGCTGTTAGATGATGACCGCGAAACCCGACAAAACAGGGCCTCGTAATAGCTCACTCGTGAGCGGCAAGCTGAAGTCACGTCCTGCAAACCCCCTCCCGCTTGTGGCAGGGGGTTTCGTGTATGTAACCCACCCCTCGCACGCTAGGTCACAAGTAAACTAGCGAACTAGTTTACTAGGACACTTGTGTGTTAGTGGAGTGAGGGGCCGCGCTGGGCAGGACCGTCGGGGCGCCGCGCCGGCGCAGGCTGAGCGGTGTTCCGTGCGGATCGGCTGCGCTCTAGACGTGCCCGTGCGCGCTCCAAGCGCTCGCGCGCTTCCATCTGGCGCTCGCGCATCGTGTGCGTGCGCACCTCGCGCGCCCCGGTATCTTCGAGGGTGCGGCGCATCCCCTCTTCGGCGCTCGTTGCCTCCGGGATGTCGTGCGTGAGGGTCGTGGGCGCGGCCTTGTGGGCGTCGCGCCATGCACTGGCCTGTCCGACGGCGCGCTGCCAGTCCTCCTGAGTGACGTGTCCTGGCTTGTTGGCAGCCCACGCTTCGCGTTGTGCCACGTCGCCGCGCGCATCGACGGCTCGCGCCACTTGGGCGCGCTGTCGCTCCAGGGCCTCGCGCAAGTCCGCCGGCGTTGCGGGGTCTACCAGGGCGGCACTGGGGGCGATCCAGTCGGTGAGTCCATCGTCGATACGGCGGGGGTTGGTGTCGTGGAGGCGGCGGCGCAGCTGCTCGGCCATTAGGCCATCGCGCAAGAGTCGCGCGCTTTCCCAGCGCATTTCCACGAACTCGTTGGGCTGGCGCGCTGCCGTGTCGTCACTGTGGGTGCGTTGGTAGGTTTCGACTCCCCAGTCGTGCTTGCTCATGGCTTCGCGCAAGTGCAGTTCGCTGGTCAACGCGCGTAGCTTGTGGCGTTCGGCGTAGGCTATCGGGTCGTCGATGGCGTCGGCGTGGTTTTCCGCCATGTAGGTCTGGGCGATCTGGCGGTGGAGTTCTTCGTTGGTGAGGGCTCCGTATTCGCGTTCGCGCCACCCTGGGTGCTCCACCCCATTGACGGTGATCGGACCGTACTTGCGGGCTATGCCGGCCTGGATGGCGAGGTCGTGGGCGCGCTGGCGGGCGTCTTCAACCTTGGCTGCCAGGTCCTCATCGCTCATCGCGCCGTAGTGGTAGACGTTCGCCTGGGCGCGCTCCAGGGATTTGCGTCCTTCCCCGTCCATGTAGTGCTTGATCTTCCAGGCCAGGAGGGCGCCCGGATCGCGTGCCTCGGTCACGTCGCCCATGAGGTGGGAGACCAGTGCTTCGGGCTTGATGCCCGCGGCTTCTGCCTGCGACAGACGGGTAGTGAGGGTGTGCCACGCCGCAGAGTCGGGGGCTTTGGCTACGATGGCGGGTAGGGTCTCGGCCTGGACGCCGGCACGCAAGCGTGCACGCCACCGCGCGCTGTTGGCCATGTCGTGCACGTCCATGTAGATGTCGCGTTGATTCAGGGGGTCGAGGTGGCGTGCTTCCTCGTCGGCGCTGGCTAGGTGTGCTGATGTGTCGGTTTCCTGGTGCGAGGCGATCACGGCAAGGACCTCGGGCACGCTCTGGCCGTCGGTTTCGGTGACGATCCACCCGTTATTGGAGGACTTGCCGCGCGTGAGGGCCACGTAGGCGCCCTCACGGGACGTGGTGCCGTCCATGATGGCGTGCGTGGTATCCACGGTGATGCCCTGGGCGCGGTGGATGGTGGCGGCGTATCCGAGTTGGACGTGCTCGTCGACGTAGCGTGCTGGCAGGGTGAGCGCGTATCCGCCGGCGGCGTTGACCTCCAGGGATCCGTCCTCGTGAACGTTGGTGACGGTGAACAGGTCGCCGTTGGTGACGAATGAGTTTCCGTAGCGCAGCTGCGCGTCGTTGGCGCGTGCCAGAACGCGATCGCCTAAGTGGATGACGTGCCCGTCGCGCGTGACGACGCGCTCGGGTGCCTCGAACAGCTCACCGCAGTTTTTGCGCCATGCTTGCGCCATGTCGTTGAGGCGTGCGACGCGCTCATTGGAGGAGGAGATGAGGATGGACTCCATGCCCGCGTCCTGGTCGCGCTGCCAGGCGGCGAACGCTTCGGCGGTGATTTCCTCGTCGGTGCCGCCCTTGATGCGCTCGTTGTCCACGTACCACGCGAACGGGTCCACGCCCTTATCGTTGGCGCGCAAGATGAGAGAGGCGGCGGCTTCGTCGGGGTTGAGGAAGCGCCACACGGTTTCCAGCTCCACGCCGGCGGTGGCCTCGTGGATGAGGCGGAATGCTCCGGATGCTTCGACGGCTCCGAGCTGGTGAGGGTCACCGACCATGCGCACGCTCGCCCCGGTCCCCACCGCGTGCATGACGACGTCGTGGAGGGTGTGCGCGTCCACCATGGCGGCCTCGTCGATGATGAGCATGTCCCCGGCGTTGAGCTTTTCCCAGCCGCGCCGGCGCAACCACCGATGAGCTGTCATGGCCGGCACGTCGAGGCTGTCGGCAAGGGCGCGTGCCGCGACAGCGGAGGGGGCCAAACCGACCACGGTGTGTCCGTCGGCGCGGGCTGCGTCGGACAGTGCTTTCATGGCGGTGGTCTTGCCCGCGCCTGCGGGTCCGACCGCGCTCATGACGGCTTTGTCGCCCAAGGCGAGGTGGTCGACCATGCGCCGCTGGTCATCTCCCAGCGCTCTGCCGGCACTGGCCAGGCTCTCCGCGACGCGTTCCACACTGGTGCGTGTGGCTGGCGCCGGTGCGGGGCGTTCGGTGGCCTCCAGGAGGTCGGCTTCGAGGTCCACCATGGTCGTCGAGGTGTAGGTCCATGCGTCGGGATGCTCGTACACGCTCACGCCCTCACTGTCGGCAAGGCGCGTGGCGAGAGCGGGCGCGGGGGTGGCCAGGCGAACGACGCTGGGGTGGGCCATGACGGCGCGCGCCACCTGCTTGATGGTGTCGGGCGTGCCTGCTGTGCCCTGGCTGGCGAGTGCGATTTGGCGGGCTGCTTCGGCTTGCACGTGGCGCTTCGTCCACGTCGAGCGGCGCTTTTCCAGGCCTGCGATGGTGGCATTTGCCAGTGCCTCGACGTCGAGGACTTGCCCGCCCGTGGCGGCTGGCGCAAAGTCTTCGATGTGGTAGCGCGTGGGCGTCTGGGCGCGCCATGCGTGCATGCGATCTGTCAACGACACGTGCTGTTTCTTCGAGCGCGTGTCGAGCGTGGCTTGCTGTGCGAGCTGCATGCGGATCTTCTTCGAGGGGGCACGCCCGTGTTCACCGTGGTACTGCTCGACCAGCTCTTCAAGGCGTTCCTGGATGCTGGCCCGGCGTGTGGAAAACGCGTCGATGAGATCGTCTCCGACACCGACAATTTCCATCTTGACGGCGCTCTCGCCCTCACCGCCTCGCGCTTCGAAACGCACTCCCAGCCGCTCATGCAGCGCCACCATGAGCGCATCGTTATAGCGCTCTGAGGACGCAACGACGGCTTTGTACAGTGCTCGCGAATCGAGCGTGCGCCACTTGCCCTTCTTCTTGTCTTTATCCGTGCCCGTGGGGCAAAAGACGCGATTAGCGATCACCAGGTGGTCGTGGAGCTGCGGGTCACCGGCACGCGAATCGTAGTGACGAAAACGCGCGGCCATGACACCGTCCACACTCACGCGACGCACGCCGTTCTTACCAGCACGCGACGCAAACACGTCCTCTTCCATGAAGGACAGCGCCGTGCCGATGGCTTCCAGGTGTGCTTCTTCGACGGCTGCGCGCACGCCCGCATCCCCCAGCGCCCACAGCACGCTCACGGATTTCGGGGCGCTAAATGTGCAGTCGAAACCTGCCACGCTGTTGCCGCTGGGACGAAGGCGGGCCGCGATGTATCGGGAGAGTTCTTCGCTGTTGAACGGTGCGCGCATCTTCTCGCGCATGAATTCACCGCGCCCGATGGCGAACCGAATCTGTTGCTTTTCCGCGCCCGTGGGTGCCCGTCCTTCACGCGCAACGAAACGCTCAATGCTGTCATTGATCTGCGCACGGAACTGGGTATCGGCCTGCGAGTGCGCGCCCATTTTTTGCCCGATGAACAGCGATTCCTCATCCACGATGCCGCCTTTAGCATCGCGGATCTGCTGCGCGTCCGGGCGCTTTCCTTCACCGAACAGGTCACGCATTTGGTCCTCGGTGACCTCGCCCGTGAGCTGGAAATGAGCGCACCCGCTGCCCATCCACTGCCCCGCCGGCGCACCCGAATTCAGGTAGTAGTCGCCGACCTTCTGGCCCCTTGCTAGGCGTTCATCCGCGCTAGCAACTTCGCGGGTGTAGTACTCATACCCGCTTCCGCTGCTGACCCGATGAATGCTCATCATGAGTACCACTGTACCGCCTTGCGTCCACCTTTTCGATCAGGGATGCCAGATGTGTGAGGATGTTGGAAGGTGGCTGGCAGACCGAGGAACTTTTATTGCGCTGCCAGCCACCTTCCAACAGGCTGACAGTAGGCACTTGTGCCTACTGTCGTGGTGGGGTGGGCGGCGCGATGAAGCGACGGTGTGGTCACCCGGAAGGCCCTTGGGAGCCTGGAGGGTGTCCACACCTCGCGCGCGCCGCCCACCCCACCACCGGCCCGCCCAGAAAAGAACAGCGCGCCACATTGCCCGACCCTTCCAAAAAGTGCGTGCGGACGGTTAGACTGATGGCATGAGCGACAATGATGCATCTGCCCAGACTGTCCCGACCGGCGCTGCGCGTGCGACGCGCTCGCGCCTGGAAGCCACCGCACGCGCGGCGCGCATCGCGCGCTCGCGCAAACTTGAACAGCTTTCGGCGCGCTATATCAGCCATTTGTCGCGTGTTGAACGCGTGCACGAGCGCTCGGCTGCCCGCCGCGCGAAGTTTGAGGAAGTCGAGGCCGCGCGCATTGCCTCCGAACTAGAATCTATCGAAACCAAACGTATTGACATCTTGAACAGCGTGCGAGCCTTGGAAGGGGTTAGTGCGCGCGACGTTGCCGACTACTTCGGTCTATCACGAAAGGAGGCCGCCGCCCTCCTCACATCTGAGGAGTAGGCGACGGCCTCTTTTCGTGTGATGTGCGCGTTCGGTTAGACGGCTCGGCGCGTTAACGCGCATAGTAGCGCGATTCCGAATGCAACGAACGCGATAGCGTGGAAAACGGCGGCAAGCACGAGTGCCCCTAAGCCGATGAGGGGACGCACGATAACAGTTGACCATGCGTGCCCCTGCGCTTTCAGGATCGCAGCCCAGGTCAGGCAGATTGCGAGCGCGACAAATGTCCACATAACATCCTCCTTTGAGTTCCCGACGCTCCTAGCCACAAGGTACGCTCATGCGTCTCCATGTGCGTCCGCTTAGCGCATTGTGAGCATGATGATGCCGGGGGCGGGCACCTCAGTGGTTGCCCGCCCCCGGCGTGTCTATGCGGTGGTGGTGGTTAGTCCCACCAGGCTTGCCACATGACTTCCCTATCGGCGTTGCGGTAGGAGCGGAACTCATCCGGGGGGATCACCTCGTCATCGATGTCGAGGACCTGGCAGAAGGTGCTCCACGTGATGGGCAGGAGCGCTTCGTCGTCGTTTCCGGCGGGATCGGGGGCGAAGAGGCGTTCAGGTGCGTTGATCGTGTCAACGGTGACTCGTTCATCACATCGGGGTGCGCGAATGATGTAGCCGTCGAGCGTGACTCCCGGGGTGGTTGCCGCGATGCGCAGGAGGGTGAGAATCGTTGGTGCGTTGTTCTGTCGATCCTGTCGCGCCGGCGGCGTGAGGACGCGTGCGAGTTGCGCGGCCACGTCGCCTTCGAGGCCGGCGAAGCGGATATAACCGCCGCCGCTCCATTCCTCCTTGATGTAGGGCATGAGCATGGGGATAATGGTCTCTTCGAGCCAACGGCTCGGGCCATACATTCCCTGGATAGCGTCGGTGATCGTGGTGGTCATGGTGTCCTCCTTCGGACGGGTGGGGCTGGGGACCGTTTCCCCTGCCAACACCTATAGTGTACACCCCTTGACATAGAATGTCAAGGGGTGTACTTCTTTTTGTGGCCTTCAACAACTAGGGCCGTGGGGGCGTGGTGGTGAGGGTGTCGATGCTGTCGATGAGGTTGCGGGCGGCGGCAGCGATGACGTTGCCGGTGGCTCCGTCGGGGCTGGTGCGGTGGGGTGCGCGCATTGTGATGATGATGACTTGACTCTCCGCTTCTTGCACTGTCGCGATGAGCGCTCGGCGCATCTCCGTGAGGGCGTGTTCATCTCCTGCGAGATATCGGCTGATGTCGGGTGCGAACTGTTCGGCGATTAGCTCTCCGCGGTGTTCTTTGTGGGTGCGCACGTCGGCGTCTGTCCATTCGGGGTGGTGGAGGCTTTCCCCGGTTGCATACAGGTAGGCTGCTTGGTCGATGATGGCATTGATGATGCGCAGGTTGTCGATGCGGGTGGGGGTGTGCGCGTCGAGGCGTAGGGAGAGTGTGGCATCTCTGATGGCTTGGGTTTGGCCGTAGTTGTCGAGGATGGCCCATGTAGTGCGCAGGTGGATACGGTCGTCGATGGGGTCGGGGTTGGTGAGTGCGCGGGTGATTCCGATGGGGAGTGGGGCGCCGGTGTCGATGAGGCAGGCCCATGGGGTGATGGTGCGCCTGGATCGTGGGATGGTTTGGTCGGGGGCGTTTTTGGTGCGCCCGTAGGTGCGGTATAGGAGGCCGTGGGCCTCGCATGTGTCCCATGTGGTGCCGCGAAGGCGATCGCCGTTGGACAGGAGCGCGCCGGTGATGGTTTGGTCGGGGGTGATGGCCAGGGTGATGCGGCGCGCGGGGTAGATGAGAGCGCGCCCTGGCCCGATGTCGCTTGTGTCTTGGGTGCGCCGCTCGCGTGCGGGTTCGTCGTCCCAGATGGGGGTGTCGTCGAGGCCGGCGCGGGTGGGGGCTTCTGGCATGTTGAGGGCGATGGTGCGTGCCAGGGTGGAGGCATTGGCGATGGTGGTGGGCACGGTGGCGAGGTATGCCGGTCCGATGGGCATGGATTTGCCTCCGCGGTCACCCGCGATACCCGAGCGGATTCCACTGTCGTCCCATAGCAGGCGTGTGAGCGCCAGGCGGATGGCCTGTGCGGGGATCACGGGAATGCTGTCCAGGTTGGGGCAGAACATGCTCGCATTTTCGAGGTGGAGGCGGCTCATGTCGATGCGGGCGCGGGGGCTTGCTGGGGTGTCTGCGGTTTGGAGGAAGTGGTTAAGGTCGAAGGCGTGGGCGCGGGGGTGTAGGTAGGTGGTGACGGCCTCGATGTTGATGCCGTCGTGGAGGAGTCGCCTCCAGTGCGCGGGTGCGGTGGCGTGGTAGACGATGGCGATGAGGAGGCGCTCGATGGCGCGCGCGGTGGGCGCATCGTCGGCGATGATGCGGATGTGGTCGCTGTGTGTGAGAGTGTCGAGGATGCCGAGTTCGGTGCGGGTGTTGTCGATGTATTCGACGGGGATCCAGGGGTCGTTCAGCGCGTTGAACATAAGAGGTTATCTCCGTTCTTTGGGGGTGAGTCGCTTGTAGACGGTTTGGCGCGTGACGCCCGCTGTTGCCGCTAGGTTGGCGATGGGCCGGTTGTTGGCGCGTTCGGCGACGAGGGCGCCGGTCGTTGCGTCGCATGCGTGCACGTAGGCGGCATAGGCGCGCTGTTCGGCGGCTCCGACGTCTTCGAGGGCGGTTTCTCCCAGGATGACCTGTAGGGCGGCGCTCAGCGCTCGTTCGCGCCCGTCTGCGTCGTCGGGGTCGTAGAGGTCGGTGATGGTGGTGGCGCAGGTGATGAATTGGGTGAGCTGTGCGTCGCTCATGTCGAGGGTGGCCGGTCCGAGCCACGCTTGCCATTCGCGGGCCTGCTCTATCAGGTTCGTGGGGATGCTCATGTGCCGGTCCTTTCGCGCGTGACAGGTAGTGTCCCCGCCCCCTGGGATGGCCGTCGGGGGCGGGGTTGGTGGTTAGTGGTTGGTTGTGTCGAGGTGGAGGGTGGCCAGGCTGTTTCCTGCCAGTACTGCGTCGGCGGCGCGTAGGTAGGCGGCGTGGACGCGAACGGCGCGGTTGGCTTCCTCGATGAGGGCTCGGTCCTCGTCTGTGAGGTCTTCCTGGTTTTCTGCGACGTAGTCGCCTGCGATGAGGGCTGCTGCTGCGTCGATGACGGCGATTTCCCCGAGGGGGTCGGCGCTTTCCTGCCATTCGGCGTCGAGCTGACGAAGCTGCTCACAGAGTTCTTTGACGGTGACGTCGCCGGCGGCGACCGCGTAGGCTGCGTTTGTTGCATCGTCGGCGATGATGCCAATGCGGTCTTCGGGGGCGTAGTCGTCGATGTAGTAGATGTCGTCGAGGTGGGACCAGGCGGCTGCGACGGAGGCTGCGGCCTCGTCGTCGAGGTGCGCATTACCGGCTTCGTAATCTCGGACGACATCGGCGGTGTAGTGCATGGGGGTGTTCCTTTCGGCTGTCCGGCGGGCGACTGTGCCTGTCGGGGCGTTGAAGGGAGGCGGTTCCTCCCTCGCTCACACCTCTAGTATACACCCATTAACACATAGTGTCTAGTGCTAGACACTATGTATATGTTGCTCACGTCATATTTTCGTGGTATTGTGGGGGTGTCGAGCATTCCGGCTGGGAATCAATCGGACCCATGGGGTCGCTTTCTTACATCGCCATATGGTGTTGTTCAGGAATGCTCGGCTTTCCTCATCCCGACTCGTGCGGGATGGAATGCATGATGGCGGGGCCGGGTTCAACACCTCCGGCCCCGCCGCTGCTTGCTGTTAGGTGAGGATCCATAGCAGCAGGCGCATGCAGGCGACAATGCCCAGTATTGCCACTGCGACTGTGCCCATGAGAGCTAGGAAGTTCTTGGCCTTCTTATTGCGAAAGAAGGCGTGTAGTCGTCGCCTCAACTCGCTAAGCGCATAGGCTGTTGCGACACACACGGCTATCCAGATAAAGCAGGCAACGCCGAACACAGCATCCGTAATACTGTGCCCCCGGAGCAGATAGGCCTCCCCTACACAATAGAGCAGTAGGGAGATGGAGGAACCAACGACAAAAACTCGGCGTTCAAGAGAGTTCCACCGCGCGAACGCTAGCGCCAGCACCAGAAGCGCAATAAGGGCGACAACGCACGTCGATTTCACGATTACCCTATCCATAAAGCCAGTAACATCCATTAAAGCAGTCCTATCTTCAGAACATGGTTGGGCAGTAGCGAATCAGGCCGTAGACGGCAACTCCAACCGTAGCCATTTCGAACAGGAAGCAGATAATGGCTAGTGGCCACCGAAGCTCAGTAAAATTCAGCCACCAAAGGAATTCATATACCACCAACAAAACCCCAATAACGACGAGTCCAACTCCAACAAAAATGGGAAATATCTGGTCACTCATGCTCACTTCTCACTTTCATCTCGTTGTGGGGGTTGGATGGTGTTCATGATGGTGAGGGGTAGTGCGCCGTCGTCGTCGATGAGGCGCACGGTGGTGTCTTTGGCGGCGGTGTGGATGGTGGCGCGCCACCAGCGGGCGGTGTGGGCGGCGTGTGGCCATCGGGTTCGGTAGGCACTGTCGGTGGTGGGGGTGATGATGGCGAGGTAGCCGGGATCCTGCTCCTGGTAGGCGGCGATGGCGGTGCGCACGGCGTGAATGACGGCGTTTGTTTCAGCTTCGAGGTCGTCAAGGAGGGCGCGGATGCGCACGGGCACCGGTTCGCGTCCCGATTCCCAAGCTCTGGGGCTTCGGCTGTTGACGCCTGCTGCTTTGGCGATGTCGTCGGTGGTGTAGCCGAGGGCTTCGCGGCGGGCTTTAAGTTCGGCGGGGGTGATGCGCAGGGCGTCGTTGCCTCCGATGCGGATGACGATATCTTCGGGCGCGACGGTGCCGTTGAGTGACCACGCGAGATATTCGCGAAGGTCCGCGGCGTCGATGTGCGGGGGCGTATTGTCACTGCCTCCGACGATGTCATCGAAGCGGAGCCATTGGTCGGGCTCCCAGTCCCATTCATCGCCAGCATCGCCACCTTCAACCCATTCCCAAAGGGGATATGAGCCGAAGTCCTGGAGGTTCATGATTTGGCGCTCTGCGTCGGCGGCGTTGGTGGCGGTGATATGGCCGGTTGGCCAGGTGATTTCGATTGTCATTGTTGCTAGCTCCTGTCTCTGTTACATAGTTGGGTGTTGTGGATACTTGTGCTAGGCCCCCTCCGCTCGCCATATGTGGCGAGCGGAGGGGGTGGGGGTTAGTTGGGGAGGATATCGACGCGGGTGGTGCCACCGATCATGTAGATGAGGTCGGAGTGGTCTTGCTGGCCTTCGCAGGCGATGTTGATGATGGTGAGCATGTTGTCGAGGCCGTAGGGCACGCTGACGCCTTTTCTGTCGGCCAGGTTTGAGATGGCTTCGATGTAGTGCCAGTCGGGCTTGAGGTATTCGGCGACTGTTTCTTCCTGCATGCCGTCGTACATGTGCCAGTAGCGCAGGCGTGTGTTGGGTGTGATGTGGGGCTTGATTGTTCGGAGGGTAACGTTGCTGGCTTCTAGGAGGTCGTAGTCCTCTTTGTTCAGGGGAGCGCGGGCGGCGGCGCGGGTGAGTATGTCGATGAGGTTGCGGGCGGTTGCTTCGTCGACTTCATCTACCTCTTCTTCGGATGCGAGGTAGGTGGCGAGGTCGCATTGGGGGTCGTTGAACATCCAGCTTGTGATGGAGATGTCGGCATCCTGATCGTCTGCGAAGGTTAGGGGAAGTGTCTTCCATGTGGGGGCTTCTGCGACGAGGATGTGAGAGTCGGTGATGATCATGGCGTCCTCCTTTGGACGGGTGGGGCTGGGGACTATTTCCCCTGCCAACAAGACCATAATACCCCACAGAATAGGGGGTGTCAACTAGTGGGTTAAGGTTTGACACCTCAAATAGACGCTCTCTTCGAGATTTGCGAAAACATGAATGCCGATGCGGAGAATTTGCCTGTAATAAAGATCACACCCATAGGGCTTGACATAACGCCTATGGGTGTGATATTTATGTCTGTGGACCAATGCCTTATGTAGCGATTCGGCTCGGTTCGTTGGGTTTTTTGTTCAGTGCGTCTAACCCACGCACATGATGGAAGGAGAACCTTCTTGGGTAAGAGTAAGTCTATCAATATGTCAACGGCAGTGCAAGACAAAGTTCCATGGATCACATGGCTAATCTTGCTCATTGCAACCGTCATTGCAGCCGTAACGGCATCATGGGTAACACTGCACGTAGTTGGCGTTGATGACCGCCTGGTCTCATACACGCTACTTGAGGTGTTGAGGATCCTTACTCGTTCGTAGGGAAGTAGGAATGGTGGGGCTTATGGTCTCCCCTTAGGCTCCACCATTCCTACTAACGCGCGTCTAATCGTTGATGGGGACACCTCTAGTACTCGGGCGATTGTTGCCACGCCCTCGCCCTGTGAACGCAGTAGGCGTGCGAGTGCGCGTTGCTCGTCCGTGAGTGCCGGCGGTCGGCCGATCCGCCGGCCGGCGGCGCGGGCAGCGTCGATACCGGCGCACGTGCGCTCCCTGATGAGGGCGCGCTCGTACTCTGCGAACGATGCTGCTATCTGGTAAAACATGCGACCTAGCGGAGTTGAGGTATCGATCCCCTCCGTGATGCTGCGGAAGTGAACGCCTCGGGCTGCGAGGTCGTCGAGTGTGCTCACGAGGTCTGCGAGAGATCGCCCGAGGCGATCAATGCGAACGACCGTGAGGGTGTCCCCCGCCCCTAGTCCGCGGTTGCAGGCGTGCCATTCGGGGCGTTGCATGGTCGCGCCGCTGGCATGCTCTACGAAAATGGGGTCGCATCCTGCGACTCTGAGTGCGTCGATCTGTGCGGCGGGGTCTTGATCGCTGGTGCTGACGCGGGCGTATCCCGTATTGCTCATGCCAAAATCCTACGCGCCAGGTTTTGGTGCGCTAGAGGTTTTGGCAGGGGTTTTTGGCGCGGCGTGTCGCGGTGATCGCCGCGCCTGGCGGCGGGGTGTCAGAAACGGTCGATTCTGACACCCCTACGCCTGGACGCAAATGTGCATGGTGTCCATACAATCATGCTTGACAGGTTCCTCACCCCAAGGAAGGACAGGATCAATGAACGCAACGATGTCGCCCGCACGCGAGCAGGCTGCTGGCCTGTCGAAATATCTACGCCTCACGCTCCCCCAGGCTGCGCGCGTCACTGTCGTCGGCTTTGCCCTGTTCGGGCTGGCCGCCGTTGTGACAGCCTCAGCCTCGGGCGCCGTGAGCTATGGCAAACTGCGCTCGCTCCTCGCACTGAGCATGACTCTCACAGGCTTCTTCTCCGCTCTTGCGGATGGCGTGCGTATGCTCGTCACGCAGGAGGCGTGGCACACCTTCATCATTCGGTTTACCGCCTCGTTTACTACAGGGATCGCGCTCGCATTGCTCGTGTCCACATCGTAGGGGGGTACATCAAGACAGCGCGGCCGGGGGTGTTAACTCCCGGCCGCGCCGCTTTGACTACTCTCAGAAAATGAGAGCCAGGTTTTTCGACGGTGCGCCCCAAGGAGCGCGGGCCACCACGCTTGCGCTCAGCAGCAGGCAGGCAAAGGGATTTTCCATTAGTGACAAAATGTCACACATGGGATAGGCCCCCGCCCATGCGGGCAGGGGCCTATTGAGCGCTAAATTTGGTCGCGTCGCTGTTCGTCTAGGATTTCTTTGAGGTCTCGCTGGTATTGAGCCTCCCGTTCCTCATCAGTGAGCTGAGCGTCGATGAAGCCGTGTTGACGAAGCCAGTGTTCGCGTTGTTCGTTTGTCCACTTCGGCGCCTCACACTTGCATTCGAGCGTTTCGATGAGGCCGCATGCGATGCGAATGATTGTGTAGCGGAGCTTTTGGAATTTGCAGCTGCACCAGGCTTGGCCTCGGGGCGGTCGGCATTCACAGAGGAGTCCAACTCTCACATATTGCTTCTTGTTCCACATTGTTTTTCCTATCGATTCTTAGGTCACCTGTTGTCGCGGTTTGTTGGGGGGTGACCCCCACCCTATTGGGGGTGGGGGTCAGGGCTATTAGTCGGTGTAGGGGTCGAAGTGGCTGTATTGTTCGGTGCCATCCCAGGGGTAGGCTCGGCCCCACCAGTTGGCGATGCTTCCGTCTACTTGTGAGACTTTGCGGCGCTTTTCTTCGCCGATGTACTGGCCAGGCTTGGGGGTGTAGTAGCTGCCGCCGTCTCCTAGTTCTTGCGTGTAGCCGAGCTGGCGCACGGTGACGGTTTTGGGCGTGGCGGCGATGACTTCGTAGAACTCGTGCGCCTTGGTCGCGTAGAAGATTGTGCCGACCTCGTATGCGATGGTCATGGTGTCCTCCTTCGGACGGGTGGGGCTGGGGACCGTTTCCCCTGCCGACATTTATAGTGTACACCCGTAGACAGGTAATGTCAAGCGATATACATTATCGTGCCTTCACTCCTTCATTCGGGGTGGATGGAGGGTTGTGGCGATGTCTAGCAGATGTTGCCCTACCTAAAGTCCCCACCTCATCTTCATTGTCTTTGCTGAGTGAAGTGGGCGTATGGAGAGGTTTCTGTGTTGTAGGATGCTGAGTAATGATGTGGCTGTATTTGTCGCGTCCTGATTTCATCAATGAGGAGATTCTGATGGCTGTTTGGAGTAGGTGGAAGCGTTGGCAGAAGTGGGCGGCTGGCATCGTTGGCACGTTGTTTGCACTGGGCGTTGTGGGGTCGTTTATTGAGAAGGAGGTGCCAAATGTTGTGGGTAGTAGCCTTCCTGATGCGGTGCAGGTGTTGAAAGCTGAGGGTTTTGGGACGGTTTCCGTGACTGATGAGCATGGGGCGGCTGTCTTGAAGTCGCATTATGCGGATGGGTTTCAGGTGACAGCGCAGACGCCGGGGGCGGGGGTAAAGGCGAAGGTGTCGAAGGCCGTGTCTTTGACGGTGCGTGCGACGTCTACACCGGCACCCTTGGTGTCACACAAGCCATCGCCCTCGACATCTTCGTCACCTACACCGTCGCCATCTCCTTCGACGACTCCGACGCCGTCTCCTGAGCCAACAACGATGGAACCGTCTCCTGAGCCGCCGGCCGATGAGGTTGTTGAAGAGCCTGCGCCTGAGCCGCCGGCGCAGCCTGATCCGGCTCCTCAGCAGGCGTATTACAGTTCTTGCAAGGAGGCGAAGGCTGCGGGTGCTGCGCCACTATATCGCGGCGATCCGGGGTATCGTTCTGGGCTTGATCGCGATGGTGATGGCGTCGCGTGTGAGAAGTAGTTGCGCCATTAACGAGGCCCCCACACAGGGTAGGTGGGGGCCTCGTTATGTCGTTGCGGGGCATCAGCGTAGATAGCCCTACCTAAAGTCCCCACCTGTTTTTTGCTGCGATTTCAATGTTGCATGGCAGCTGCTACCCAAAATGCCCACCTTATCATTACACCCTAGTCACCTAGCGCACTAGTGCCCGAGTTGACATGCATGCTAGTAGAGTAGTATTATTGCATGCATGTCAACTAGTAATGGTCGCATTATTGCGGTGGTGAACACGAAGGGTGGCGTCGGCAAGACGACGACGTCGATCCTGTTGGCGCATGCGCTCAGTGCGCATGGCAGCGTTGAGCTGCGTGATGCTGATCCGCAGGGGTCGGCAACTGAGTGGGCAGAGCGTGCTGAGGATGCTGGCACTCCCCTGCCGTTTGATGTGGCGATCGCCAATCAGCGCTCTCTAGGTTGGCCGGCGCGTTCGGATTGGGTGGTGATTGACACTCCTCCTGGGCATGCGCAGATCGTCGACGCTGCGATTACAGCGGCGGATTTCGTGATCATTCCTTCGGCTCCGACGGGTCTTGATATTGATCGTATGTGGGCAACCCTGGAGATTGCTCAGCGCACCCCTCATGCTGTCCTCCTGACGCGCGTGGGGACAGGAACGAATACACTGGCGGCCGCGGTAGCGCTACTGGATGAGGAGAAGGTGCCTCGTTTTGAGACACTGATTCCGCGGCGTGAGGCTATCGCCGCGTCTTTTGGGGCGATCCCCCATGATTTGTATGGCTACGAGAATGTGGCTACTGAGCTTATGGAGGTTGTGGCATGAAAAACCAATCGACAGCTAAAGCGAAGGCCTCGATGACAAAGCGCACGAAGAAGGTGTCTGCACCGTCTGCTGCGGACACGTTTCGGGCGCCGGCGGATGAGGCTGGCGCGAAGAAAGTAGCGCCGGTCATGGTGTATCTGAGCGAGGAGGAGCGCAAGGCGTTTAAGCGGATGGCTTTCGAGTCTGATGAGTCGATGAGTTCACTGGCTCGTCAGTGGATCCTGGAACATCTTAACTAGTCCATTTTCACACTAATCCCCTAGCGGCCTTGCCTGCTAGGGGATTAGTGTTTTAGTGCCATTTGGCGTCGCTGACGGCCCATGTTCCGTCGTCTTGTTGGGTCAGGGTCAGGAAGACGAAGGCTTGGATGGGTTCGTGGGAGTTGTCGGCGTAGGTGCGGGTGTAGGTGACGAGGCGTTCCCATTTGCCGGGTGTGCGGTCGGGGTAGGGTTCTTTGCCTTCGGTGACGAGGCTGTCGATGGTGACGGTGGTGTGGGAGCTGTTAGGGATGAGGGGAAGGAAGTCACCTTGGCCTTTTT
>CATWCG010000005.1:0-20401 GCA_958349165.1 uncultured Actinomyces sp.
GCATCTTCAGGATCGTCGAGGCGATGATGGAGAGCAGGAAGATGTTGAAGAGGATGGCGCCGACGCTCGGGGAGACGAGCGTGGCGACGAGGCGCCCGGCGGGTGCCGTGGCCGCCGCGGAGGCGCCGACGATGAGGCCGACGCGCAGGTCGACCATGCGGTGGCGCAGGTTGGTGACGGTGCCCGCGATGCCGGTGGGGATCATGACGAGGAGGGACGTGCCGCGCGCGATCAGGTCTCCCGCGCCGACGGCCAGCTCCATGCCGGGCACGATGACGGATCCGCCGCCCACGCCGACCAGGCCGGAGAGGATGCCGGCGCACACGCCGACCAGGATCATGAGCGCGCACGAGGCCGGGGTGAGCGAGACGACCCCCTCGCGCGTGGGGACGTGCAGGTATTGGGAGACGATGACGAAGAGCGTGAAGCCGATGAGGATCCAGGGCAGTGAGGGGGCGGGGAGGCGCCGCAGGAGCCACACGCCGACCTGGGAGCCCGCGAGCGCGCCGACGACGAGGAGCGCGCCGCCCGCCCAGGAGACCTCGCCGTGGAGGGCGTAGGTGCCCGATCCGACGGCGGCGGTGATGATGATGGCGGCGAGCGAGGTGGCCGAGGCGCGGCGCTGGTCCATGCCGAGGACGGCCATGAGGGCTGGCACGATGACGAGGCCGCCGCCCACGCCGAAGAGTCCGGAGAGGAATCCGGCGCCCACGCCCGTCGCGATCACGAGGAGGATGCGCCGCAGGGCGAGGGACTGGGAGTCAGCGTGGGCCATGTCTCTACTGTAGTCCTCAGTTGAAGTGCCTTGCGTTTCGTGGCTTCACCCCGCGCGAAACGTGTGTCCTCGTCCTGTTCGCGTCGATGCGGCTGGGCGTAGACTTCTCGCATCGACGAAAGGAAATGCGATGCCCAAGGTTCTGGTTGTGTCGGGTCACCCGCGCACCGGCGATGATTCGGTTGCGAATAAGACGATCCTGGAGGAGCTTGCGGTCCTGCTTCCTGGCGCCGAGATCGATCATCTCGATGACCTCTATCCGGAGTACAGGTTCGACGTTGAGGCGGAGCAGGAAAAGCTTCGCGCCGCGGACGTCATCGTGTTGCAGTATCCGCTGTGGTGGTACGGCTGGCCGGCGCTGCTGCAGAAGTGGATGGAGGACGTGTTCGTGCGCGGTTTCAGCCACGGGTCTTCGGGAACGGCTCTGCGCGGTAAGAAGCTGGTCGCGTCGGTAACGACGGGGGCGTCGGAGGCTTACTACGCGCCAGACTCCGTCGATTTCAACGACTTGCTGACGCCCGCGCGGGCGACGTGCGCGCTGACGGGTATGGAGTTCGCGGGGAGCCTGCCGCTGTTCGGGGTCTCCTACGCGAATCGCACGGATGAGGCGGCGCGCGCCGACATGGTGGAGCGTTCGCGCGAGCACGCGGCTCGCCTCGCGAAGTTCGTTTCCGCCCTCTGAGTTGCCCTTCCCCTGCCGTCAGGCGGGATGAGAACCCGTCCCCGGCCTCGAACCTATCACGAGGCCGGGGACGGCTCGTCTTTGCACCAAACCTGACGGTTGTATCCGGGGTTCGCGTCTACTTCTTCTTTTTCTTCGGTGCGGGCAGTTCCTGCCACATCGCGTCGACGACGTCGTGCAACGTGTCGCGGTCCTCCACCTCGACGAGGAGCATCTCCTTCGCTCCCTCGTAGGGGGTGGCGCGCGGGGCGCCGGGCAGGAGCCGTTCGGAGGCGGGCGTGACCTTGAGCAGGAAGCGGTCGTCGTAGATGCCGCCGATGACCTTGCTCCGGTAGTAGAGGACGTATTCGCCCATCATCTTGCGGTGCGCCACGTCATCCAGCTCACCCAGAAGGTCGAGCACGAACTCCAGGTATTGGTTGGTGGACGCCATCGTTCATCCTCGCTTTCCCGCTCGCCACCGTGGAACTTGGTCCCGCGCCGCGACGAGCGACTGTCCTGTGTTATCGCATTGTAGTCGCCTCATACGTGGCCTCCTCACGGGCGTCGTTCATTGATCGAGGGCAGGGGCCTGGTGACTAAACGCGGCCGAGCCCGGTGAAGCGTTCGACCCAAGCCCGAAGAGCCTCGAGGACACGGACGCGCACGGCTTCGCGCCCGGCTCCTGCACCAAAGCGCCGCATGGGCGGAAGGATGGAGGACAGGCCGGTTCCTTCATCGTTCACGTAGCCCTCACGTAGCGACTCGTAGGCAAATTCGCGCGCCCCTTCGCCCAGGCGTTCAGCCTCGATGATGGCGGCCAGCTCTCCCTCGCGTTTCGCGGCAATGAAGGCCTCAAACTCGGTGGGGACATCCCCGTTGACGGAGACCCTGCCGTAGAACTCCTCGATGAGGTCCCGTTTTCCGCGCAACATCGGTGAAGAGGACAGGGCACGTGCAATGTCGACGGGGATCTCGCGGTCTTCGCCATCTCCCTTTTCGCCTCGGTGGTGTTCGACCAGCATGAGGATGTAGTCAACGTTGATGTCCACCTGTTTGACCAGTTCCATCTCAAAGACCAGGTCGTCAGCGATGGGTTCTTTGTCGGCCCGAGCGCGTTCACGAGACTCGTTGTACAGGTCCAGGTAGATGCTCCGATAGTCTTCGAGGTCACGCGACGGGATGGGGTCGTCGCCTTCGAAGTCGTCGAAGGCGGTCAGGATGTTACGCAGTCGGAGGACCTGTCCCATGAGGATGATGAAGCGCTTTTGTTCCTGCTCCGAGGCGATCGACCCGACGGGGAGGGGGAAGTCAGCGCGCAGCTGATCCATTGTCTCCAGGTAGCTGGACAGGTATTCACCGTAGGGGCGCAGCAGCACTTGTCCACGCGCGTCTTTGTTGCCGAAGAGGGCGATCGCGTCTTCGGTGGCCTGTTCAAGGTTCCGGAAGCACACGATATTGCCGTAGGTTTTGACCGAGTTGAGGATTCGGTTGGTGCGTGAGAAGGCTTGGATGAGGCCGTGGGCGCGCAGGTTCTTGTCGACCCACAGGGTGTTAAGCGACTTGGAATCGAATCCGGTGAGGAACATATCGACGACGATGACCAGGTCGATGCGTTTCTCAGTGAGGGCACGAGATAGGTGCTCGTAGTAGTGCTCGAATCCCGAGGCATCGGTACCGAAGTTGGTCCCGAATTGCTGGTTGTAGTCGGCGATCGCGTCGTCGAGGAAGGCACGGTCATCCTGGGAGAGGGCCGAGGGGTCCATGGATTCTTCGGCGAGCAGGCCTGTGCCTGGCGCGTCAGCGTTGGGCGCGTAGGAGTAGATGATGCCGACGCTGCGCCTGCGTGCGGGCGGAAGGTCGGCCTGCTGGCGCTGGAATTCGAGATAGTAGGCGCGCGCTGCCTTGATGGAGGACGTAGCGAACATGGAGTTAAAGCCGGTCACCCGCTGGTCACGCAGCTGGTAGGAGGCGTGACGCTTTGTCTTGTGATCGAAGTGCTCGAGGATGTAGGAGACCACGGACGAGATGTGTGCCGGGTTCATGTAGGCACTGTCAGTGTCGATGCCCTCCACCTCGCGGTTATCGATGCCGTCGCGTACTCGGAAGGTGTTGACGTAGTCGACGCGGAAGGGCAGGACGGTCTTGTCCCGGATGGCATCAACGATCGTGTAGGAGTGCAGCTGGTCCCCGAAGGCCTGCTCAGTGGTGCGCAGGTTTGCTTTCCCGCAGCTGGAGGCATTCTCCGCAAAGATGGGGGTACCGGTGAAGCCGAAGAGGTGATAGTTGCGGAACGCCCGCGTGATGTCGGTGTGCATGTCGCCAAATTGGCTGCGGTGGCACTCGTCGAAGACGAGGACGACGTGCCCGTTGTAGATGGCGTGTCCGCGGTTTGCCTTGACGAAGGTGGAGAGCTTTTGGATGGTCGTGACGATGATCGGGCTGGATGCATCGTTGATTTGTTCGGCGAGCTGTCGAGTGGACTGGTTCGCGGAGACGGTGCCTGCGGCGAAAGAGTTGTATTCCTTGATGGTCTGGTGGTCCAGGTCCTTGCGGTCGACGACGAAGAGGACCTTGTCGACGCCTTCCATGCCAGCGGCGAGCTTTGCAGTTTTGAAGGAGGTGAGGGTCTTTCCGGAACCCGTCGTGTGCCAGATGTATCCTCCGGCTGCGACGGTGCCGGTTTGCTTGTTCATGGTGGATGTCTTGATGCGCTGGAGGATCGCTTCGGTGGCGGCGATCTGGTAGGGCCGCATGACGAGGAGCTTGTCAGAGGTATCGAGGACGCAGTAGCGGGTGAGAATTGCGAGGATGGTGCGCTTGGCCAGAAAGGTAGCCGCGAAGTCGGTGAGGTCGGGGATCTGGTTGTTGGCGGCGTCGGTCCACCAGTTGGTGAATTCGTAGGAGTGGGCGTTGGCGGCGGCGACTTCGCGCCTGTGCCCGACGTTTTCGCGGATGTGTTGGAGGCGCACGGTGTTGGAGTAGTACTTGGTCTGGGCGCCGTTGGAGATAACGAAGATCTGTACGTAGCCGAAGAGGCCGTCTCCGGCGTGGAAGGAGTCGCGCTGGTAGCGGTCGATCTGGTTGAAGGCTTCGCGCAGTTTTTTGCCGCGTCGTTTGAGTTCGATGTGGACGAGGGGCAGTCCGTTGACGAGGATGGTGACGTCGTAGCGGTTGGAACGCAGCCCCGTGTCGACTGCGTACTGGTGGATGACCTGCACCTTGTTGCGGTGGATGTTGGTCTTGTCGATGAGGCGGATGTTCTTGGGCGTGCCGTCGTCGCAGGTGAGGACCTGCACGTGGTCCTCCTGGATGCGCCGGGCTTTGGCGACCACGGGGTTGGCGTCAGCCGAGGGGACGTCGACGATGTTGTGCTGGTAGAAGCGCCGCCATTCGTCGTCGGTGAAGTGGTAGTCGTTGAGGGCCTCCAGCTGGGCACGCAGGTTTGCTTCGAGGCCGGCCGCGTCGTGGATGTCCGCGTACTCGTAGGCCTGGCCACGCAGCTGGTTGATGAGGGCGTCTTCGAGCGAGCCTTCGCTCTGGTAGTCGCGTTCCTCCTCGTGGGTCGGCTCGTACAGGCCGACGACCGTGAAGTCGTCGGTGAGGACGACGGGTTCAATGCGGGAGCGAGGTGCGTCGGTGGACACTCGCTTTCCTTTCTCTACGGGTCTCGGTCGAGGCCGGGGCTGGGTCTGCGGGAGGCTTCCCTCCCGTCTGGTGACGTTGATCCGATGCTAACGTCACCCACCGTCATCTGCGTCCAGGCTGCACGGGGCAGCTCGCATGTGGAGGGTTCAGGGCGTTGCTTCGAGGCGTCCTGGGAGCTACCATCACTGACAGGGCAAGGGCTGACATGGGCCCTCGCACACCGAGGGGTGACCGCGAAACCTGGCGAACCAGAGCCTCGTAATAGTCCACTCGTGGACGGCAGACTGACGTCACTCCCTCGTGTTCCCCTCGCGCACGCGCGAGGGGAACACGTCTCTACGATGCATCGCTTCCGGAGACGACTTTTTCGGGGAAGGAGAGCAGGCGGTCGCGATAGTGCTCGTACTGGGCGCGGCGCGCAGCAATCTCGGCGGGCAAGCCCGACGAAATATCGTTCACGAGCGCATCAAAGCGGTCTAACAAATCGGCGATACGCCGTTGCTCCGACAAGCCCGGAAGAGGCAACTTCACTGCAGCTAGTCCCTTAGCAGAGAGACGCTTGACCTTTCCTTGTGAGACAAAACTACGCTTCTGTCGGTGGTATTCGTCTGAACGCAACCAATACGACAGATAGCGCGGGTCTTGTTCATGGTGCAACGCAAATGAATCATCATGGTACGCAACCGCATCAGCACCGAGCCAGGCAACACCAATACCAACATCTTCTACCGTTTCACCAACAGCAGCAACAATGACATCTCCCTGGAGCGCAAACCTCAGAGAAGAAGAGAATGACTCTTCAATGTAGCTCAGCACGCTCGTAGTACTGACACCATAATGGGTATAGATCTGTCCGTAATGAATTGCTGGGCACCCGGCACCACCCAGCTGATCGAGGGTGAAACGACGGCCACGTTGAATGGATGCGATATCCCCGAGCTTAACCATTTCAACCGGACCACGGGCTGCCAGCGATTCATATGAGAGCAGGTGGTTGCGGTAGTGCTCGTACTGGGTCCGCCTGGCTTCCAGCTCCGCTTCCAGCTCCGCTTCCAGCTCCGCTTCCAGCGTCGTGAACTGATCCAAGATTCTCACGATCTCTCGCTGCACTTCCAGCGGAGGAATCGGACACCTTAGTTTCGCCACATCCTTTGGATAGACATGCGGAACGCCGCCACCGCTCTTCAGTGCATGAATCGTCTCCTTCCTACCACGCAACCAGGGATAGACGAATCGCGTTAGCAGGGTGCCACGGTCCACGACGATAGAAAATGCATCGGAAACAAAAATAGGCTCATTCCAAAATGACACGAATCCAGCGTAGGCACCCGAACCCGCAATAACGATTGTCTCACCCTGCCGATTCGGACGATCGATATAGTACGCAGGCTCGCGACCACCCGCAATAACGGGGACCTGCCCTTCCACTATCTCCTTACGTGTCACTGCCTGCCCACGCTTGAGTTCTGCGACATCACCAAGAGCTCGATATTCCACCCCGTCCGGGCACAGCTCCTCGATCAGTTCGGCGAGGCGGCTCATTGGTCAGCCTCCAGTTCTGCGACGATCGCGTCGATGGAGGCGCGAAGCACCTGCTGGCGCTCCACGATTCCGGCGATCCGAGTGTTCAACTCGACGATGTCCACCTGCTCGCGCGTGTCCTCGGGCTCCACGTAGGAAGAGACCGACAGGTTCCAGTCATTGCTCCTAATGTCGTCGATGGAGACGAGGGCGGCCACGTGATCCACGGCCTGGCGCTCGGACACGAGGGAGAGGATCCGCTGCTGATTCTCCTGCGTCAGGCGATTTTTGTTTCCCTCACGCACGAACTGACCGGACGCGTCCACGAAGAGAACCGAATGATCGGGGCGCGCCTTCTTCAGCACAATGATGCACGTGGCAATCGTCGTCCCAAAGAACAGGTCCGGCGGCAGCTGGATGACCGCGTGCACGAAGTTGTTTTCCACCAGGTATCGGCGGATCTTCCCCTCGGCACCGCCGCGGTACAGGACGCCCGGGAACTCAACGATCGCGGCCGTACCGTCCTCGGCCAGCCAGTGCAGCATATGCATGGTGAAGGCCAAGTCCGCCTTGGATTTGGGGGCCAGCGCGCCCGCTGGGGCAAAACGCGGGTCGTTGATGAGGGCGACGTCGTCCTTGCCCTCCCACTTCGTGGAATACGGCGGGTTCGAGACGATCGCATCGAAAGGCTGATCATCCCAGTGTGCAGGTTCCGTCAGAGTGTCCCCCAGCGCGATGTCGAAGTTCGCAAAATTCACGTCATGGAGGAACATGTTGATGCGGCACAGGTTGTACGTCGTCAGGTTGATCTCCTGACCGAAATACTGGCGGGTTCTCGACGCCCCCAGTAGCTTCGCGAATTTGAGGAGCAGTGACCCCGAGCCTGCGCACGGGTCGTACACACGAGCCACTTCAGAGCGCCCGTCCAGGGCGAGCGTCGCGAGGACCTCGGCGACTTCCTGCGGCGTGTAGAACTCGCCGCCCGACTTACCCGCGCTCGAGGCGTACATGGTCATCAGATACTCGTAGGCGTCACCGAAAGCATCGATCTTCGCGGCACCGTGCTCCAGTGGCAGGTCTCCGACGGCGTCCATGATCTTCACGAGCTTCGCGTTGCGCTGGGCGACCGTGTTGCCGAGTTTTGCGGAGTTCACGTCCATGTCGTCGAAAAGACCACGTAGATCAGACTCGGAGCCACTGCCCCGCGCCGAGTTTTCAATGAAGCGGAAGACGCGGGCCAGAGTCTCGTTGAGATCCTCGTCGGATGCCGCGCGCGCCCGCACGTTAGCGAACAGGTCAGAGGGTCGGATAAAGAAACCCTTTTCCTTCACGATACTGTCGCGCACAACCTCAGCGTCCGCGTCGCTGAGGGTCGCATAATCGAAGGTTGCGGCCTCTTCAGGGGTTCCACCTTCAGCGAGGATCGCCGCGCGCTCGGAGGCGTTCACGTAGTCCGTCAGGTTCTCCGAAATGAAGCGGTAGAACAGGAAGCCCAGGACGTAGCTCTTGAAGTCCCACCCGTCCACGCTGCCGCGCAGATCGTTGGCGATGCGCCAGATTGTCTTATGCAGCTCGGCTCGCTCGATCACTGCCGCCACTGTGCCCTCTTTCCTGAGGCGAGGAGCTACGGCACTCCTCGCTGATCTCTCTTACTCATTACTCAACGTTTGCGCGTCGATCGATTCGGACGACACATGTGGCCTAGCTTACTGCATAAGCGACCAGCTCGGGGGCGATGACACACCCTATTTCCACCCACCCAGCCCCGGCCTCGTCAATGAGAACAGCGCAAGCGAAACGGACTCAGAAAACCCAACTTTTCAGGACACTCCCCCACCACACTCCTGTTAGACACTTTCAGAGAATAACGCCAGGCTCCCTCAGGACCAAGCGACCAAAGCAGCAGATTGCAAACCTACAAGGCCTGACAAATACTTGGAAATTCAACCAACCCACGATTTTACTTGTCCGCACTGCGGGACACTTTCGCCCACCTTCACTATATTGTCGGTTAATTTACTGACAAAGCGGCGTACCGTTGAAGGAGCGCGCGATCACGCGTCCACCTCCCATGAAGAGACTCCTCAACACCATCAAGGACACACACGTCATGGCGACACGACATCCCCTGACCATTCCCGCCGCTCTCGTGCTCGGCACGGCCGTCGCGGCGACGGCGCTACCGCTGCCGAGCTCAACCCCGGCCACGGCCTCGGGCACAGCGCACGTCACCCGCGCCTACACGGACAAATCCACCCACGCGCCGGGCACTCAGGCGACCATCACGGCCGAGGCGAGCGGAGACGGCACCGTCCACTTCACCGTCAGCCACCTCGGAGTCGAGGTCGCCTCGGGCGACGCGACCGTCGAGAACGGCAAGGCCACGTGGACCTACCCGACGCCGGGCGACAACAACCAGGGATACCTGGTGACCGCGACCGGCGCGGACGGCACGCACGCCGAAACCGCCCTGGACGTCTCCTCCAGCTGGACGCGCTTCCCACGCATGGGCTACCTCTCCCATTTCAAGCCCACCGCACCGGCGGGCACGGATGGGAATACCACCTACGAGTCCTTCCTCTTCCAACAGCCCCAGGACTACATCAACAAGCTCAGCCAGGACTACCACATCAACGCGCTGCAGTACTACGACTGGCAGTACCGCCACGAGCAGCCCGTCGCCACCGGCGACCTCGAAAACCAGTGGCCCCTGTGGTACGCCAACACCTACGCGTCGAAGAAGACAATCTCCGACTACGTCACCGACGCCAAGAACGCCAACATCGGCTCGCTCGCCTACTCCATGGCGTACGCGGCCAACGACGGCTACGACACGAACACCATCAAAGACGAGTGGCGCCTACGTAACGACGACGGATCCTATTGGGTGCGCGACCTCGGTGAACAGTGGTGGGTACCGACCCCCGAGGGCGTGGATAAGCCCAAGAATCACCAGATCATGATGAACGTCAACGCCCAGGGTTGGCGCGACTACATCACGGACCAGTACGTGACCCAAAAGGACGCCTTCGGGTTTGACGGCACGCACATCGACACGCTCGGCCAGACCGTGAAGAAGGACGCGGCGGGCAACTCCGTGGACCTGACCGACGGCCTGACGTCCCTCGTCAACGACACCGCCGCCAAGACCGGGACGGCGACCGGCATCAACCTGCCCGACGGCGCTGGCACCGACAAGATCGGCCCATCCTCGGCCTCGTACATCTACACCGAGCTGTGGGATCACAACGAAACAAACCAGCAGGTCGCCACCTACCTGCAGGGCGCGCGCAACGCGGCCGGCAACAAGCCGCAGATCGTGGCCGCCTACGCGAACAACTACGACCCGACGCAGTCCGGGCGCCCGGCGGTCCCCACGCAGGACGGCCCCCGCATCGAGGCCGAGTCCGATCAGGCGAGCGTGAGCGGTGGTGCTCATATCCTCTCCGGCGACGACTCCGCGTCGGGCGGCGCCTACGCGGGCGACTTCTCCCAGGGCGGCTCCACTGTGACGTTCACTGTTGACGCCGGCCAGGGCGGCACGTTCACGTTCACGACGCGCTACGCCAGGCAGGACGATGACCCCAACTACCACCAGATGATCCTCGACATGGGCACGCCCACGCAGAAGCTCATCAAGTACGTCCACTTTGATCAGACGGGCAGCTACGACACGTGGAAGGACATGACGGAGACGGTCGAGCTCACGCCCGGCACCCATACGATTTCCTACTGGGTCCCGACCGATAGGACGTACACGCCCGTCAACATCGACTGCATCACCTTCCGTGAGTTCAACACGGACTCCGTGAAGCTCGCGGATGCTGCGTTCGCGGCGAACGGCGCGCACCACCTGGAGCTCGGCGACTACGGGCGCATGCTGGACAACGAGTTCTTCGTCAACTCCGGGCGCTCCATGTCCACGGACCTGCAGGCGTGGATGAAGAACTACTACAACATCTCCACCGCCTACGAGAACCTGCTCTACGGCGACAACCTGACGCGCAAGGAGCACCAGGTCGAGGTCTCGACCGCGGGCGTGAGCCTGCCGACCTCGACGGACGGATCCGCGAACACGATCTGGGCGAACACCATGACGTCCGACGCGGGTACGGCCCTGCACCTGATCAACCTGCGCACCGACGACCAGGACGGCAACGACGAGTATTGGCGTAACGCCGCGAAGCGGATCCTCCCCTTCGGTGACACGTCCGTCACCTACCACCTGGAGCAGGGTGAGCAGGTCCCCGGTTCTGTCTTTGTGGTCAGCCCTGACGCTGATGGTGGCCGCCCGACGCAGCTCGACTTCACGACCGGCACGGATGAGCAGGGACGCACGACCATCACGTTCAACGTGGGCTGGCTTTCCTCGTGGGACATGGTGGTCTTCTCCCCCGCCGCGAGCGCGGCTGGTACGGACGCCGCGACCACGACGAGCGAGGCCGTCACCGGCCAGGTGCGTAACGACCTCGGCCAGTGCCTGACGTCGAAGGACCCGAAGGGCGAGGACGGCACCCCCGTGTGGAACGCCAACTGCGCCGGGGACTCCGACGCGCAGACCGTCACCTACGAGGATGGTCACCTGCGCATCGGCGACCGTTGCGTCGACGTGGTGGGCGGATACACCGAGGAGGGCACGGTCGCGCACATGTGGACGTGCTACCCGACGCTTGAGTCCCAGATGTGGGATCGCAACGATTCCGGCCAGTTCGTCAACCGCGCGTCCGGCCTGTGCCTGACGATCCCGGGCGAGACGACGCAGGAGGGCACGCAGGCGGTCATCTCGCAGTGCTCGTCCTCTTCGCCATCGCAGCGCTGGAGCCTCCCCTCGCCGGCAGGCAAGTAGCGGAGCGCTCGCCGGGATAGGCACTACCCGGCAGGGCGGCTCCTGTCTGGGCGCGCGCGGGCTCACGCGCAGCCCAGGACTCGGCCCCCACCACGTACACGAAAGAGGCCGGGGCCGAGTTTTATCCCTGACGTTCAGTTGGTCTTCGTGTTCGTCAGGTGACGTCCGATGTAGCCGATGTAGACCTTGTGCGTCTTTTCCGTATCCGGGTAGTAGTGCATACGCGGCGCATTCTGGTCGCAATGCGTGGGAGCGAAATGCGCCCACATCTCGATGACCCCACGCGGATCAACCTCAACAGGGACCGGTCTGGTACGCTCCCTCCGCATCTTCTCGTTCCCCTTGACAGTGTCACTCTCATTCGACCTGTGACGCGAAGCTGAACACGTGCGATAGCCGTCCGGCGGATTCGCCAAATAATCGTGGACATTGCCGCCCGAAAAGTCGCCGGCTTCACGCGACCGCATGTAGTCGCGCAAGACGAGAATATAGTTCCAAAACTCTGCGCAATAGCGGCTGCCATTGAGGCTGTCAAGCCTCAGGATGTCACCTACCATTCCATCCGGATCACTCAGGACCACGTGTCTCGTCACCGACTCGTATCGTCCCTGGGTCATCCGATCAAAGAGCTCCGACATGCTCTGCGGACTATCATCCAGCTGTTCCTCAACGAAATCGCGATCACCGTCGTTCGCGTCGGGGTTTTTCAGCTTCCATTCGAGGAAGCGATTCCTCTTACTGAGGGTTTCTCTCTCCGCCTGCGCTTCACGCAGCTCACTCTCGAGCTCCCCTTTCTGCAACCGTAGCTCGGTGATTTCCTCGCTGTCGCTAGATGGTTCATTCAGCAGATCTATCGCTGCAGCGAGATCATCACGTAGTTTGTCACGCTCGGATGATAGCTCCGAGTGCGCGTCGTTCATGGCGTCCAGGCCGCTCTCCAGCGCGGCGACACCGCTCTCCAGCTCGGTATGCGAGCGCGGATTGAACGCGGGCAGGAAGCGGCGAATCAAACGGCGCAGCGGCTCGTACCATGCCAAGTGCTGGGACTGGCCGCGCTGCGGGGCAGGTTCGGACGTCGCAGGCCTGACGTCCACCTCGCGGGCGCTGGTCTGAAGAGGGGCTTCCTCTTGCTCCTCGCGGGCAGGCACGCGCACGTCCTCGACCGGTCCCCCCGCGTCGCTGGCGGCTGCGGAGAAAGACTCGGCGACCCGCTGGCGCACCTTCTCGTCGAGCAGTTCCACCGTCCGCTCGCTCTCACGCAGGGGGTGGAACGTCGGCACCGTCAGGCGTTTCTTGTCCAGGAGTGCCTGGGCCCGACGAAGCTCCTTGTCGAGGCCGTTTTCCCATAGGTACTCGCAGGGCGTTCGCGCGATGATGGCCGACAGTTCAGGGCGGAATCGCTTGCTGTTCTCGTCGTAGCCTCGCAGCAACGTGCCCGCGGTCAGCACCCTGTGGCGAAGCCTGTCGGTTGGTTCGTCTGCTCGAAAGCCGGGAAGGTAGGTTCGCAGGCTTCCCTTGGGCATGGCGCACCCCTGCCCGATCCGGGCATGGAACTGGCGGTAGGCCTCGGGCGTGAGCAGAAAGTAGGACGCGCAGCCAAGGGAGTCCTTCGTCAGGGAACGCAGGATGTCTTTCCAACGGTATTCCGCCTCGAGGGCGTCCGAGTCGCTCCCGTCCGTCAGCGGGGCGGCCACGACGACGGATGCGCGCCGACGCTCATCACGAATCCAGTCGATCAGCTGCTCCACCTGTTCCTCGTCGGCAACGGATTGGGGGGAGTCCGACAGCGGCATGCCGCGGTCGTAGCAGTGGCCCTCGGTGATGAGGTCGCGGACCAGCGCGGGTGGCTTCGCGTCCCATTCGCCCTCGCGCGGAGGGGTCACCTCGATCCACAGCACCTGGTCGTAGTTGGATTCTTTGGTCGCGTGCAACGCGTAGACGCGCGTGGTCCACTGGTCGCCGTTCTCTCTGCGCTCGACCATCTCCAGGAGTTGGCGCTCGTAGTGTCTATCCTCTGACGCCTCTGACAGCTTGGTCGCGACGACGTCTGCTGTCTCGTCCCTTTTGGAGGTGAGCTCTCCGAATCGATAGATCCCCTCAGCGTCGCACTCCACGCCGCCCTTCCCACCCTTCGTCGGGTACTTCTTGTTCACCCACTCGTGAAAGAGGCGGTCGGCGGTCTGCATCGCGCTTTCCGCGCCTTCCAGTTCCAGAATTGCCCGATAGCCGCGCGCCATGATGCCTACCCTTCAGTCAGCACTGATAGAAGAATTTTGTGCATCAGCTTACAGCTACCGAACAATTGTCACATTCGAACCAGGGTTGGGATTATGAGGCGCGCATCACATGCAAGTGCTCCCCGGCATCGTATCGACACCGGGGAGCACCGTAACGGACGCGACAGGTCAGGACGCGGTGACCTCAACGGCCGCGCTCTGCACGAGGCCGGACAGGGCGTCCATGAAACGCGCGATGAGCTTGCGGTTGCGCCCATTCTGCATGAGGTTCGGCATGCCCTTCGTGGTGCAGGTGACCTCGACGATGACTCCCTGCTCGTTCGGGATGAAGCCGACGACGATGCGCTCACCGTAGGAGGTGAAGGTGAAGGGCGTCTCGAACGTGATGAAGCGGGCGTTGATGTCCGCGCCGGTCAGGGTCGCCTTGTCGACGGCCTGCAGCGCGCTCGTCGCCGCGTTGAAGACCTGCTCGTACGGCAGGCTGTACTGGAACGCCTGCGTGGTGCTAGCAGTAAAACCCATGGTGTCTCCTTGTGATCATGGTTGACGTATCGCCCACTGCGCGAGGCTCACGCGCAGACCCGTCAACAAGGGAGCGCCCTCACGCACGAATGAACGCTCCCCAGTATAGCGCCGTGCGCGCGTGACCCTTCCAGCCGGTCCGGTGGATCAGCGTCGACAGCCAGAATGTACGCGCGAACGTGGACAGGACAGGCACGTTGCGCCTCGCCTCACAGCAGGGGCTACGCGAGCAAAAAGACAGCGTAGAGCCAGCGACTCGGTGGGCGCGTACCGACATCGACGCCGAACAGAGGAATCATGCCAGGTCGATCGCGCACGGATGCGAACGTTTCCTGACGCATCGTCCCTCCTGGAGCATTGCGCGACACGAAGGCAGCCCCTGTGAAAAACGAAGGCGACGAGGCGTCATCGCCCAACAAGCAGGCGCCGAGGCGGCCATACCCGTCTCGGCGCCCGGCCTCACTATGATAGGAGCCGCTCAGGAACGCGGCTCGTAGGGGCTCACCGCCACGGAAGCCATCTCCTGGCACACCCGCAGGGACAGGCGCAGGCTCGTCGAACCCGAACCGTTCGTGTTGATGATCTCCACCTGGTCGGCGTCCGCAGCCGTGCACCCTTCGACGCCGTCCACCGACTCGGCCGTCAGCGTGACGCCCACGCGCCCACCCTCAGGAATCGTGTACACGTTGCCCGGATCCTCGCCGTCGCGCGCCGCCTCGGAGACGGTCGCCCCGCCGGAGGCAAACAGGACCTGCGGGAAGCCGCTGATCCAACACGACGACCCCTCATTCGTGAAAGTCACCTCGACATAGGTGGTCGAACCAATCTCCTGGCGCGAACCCACGGATGCCTGCAGGTTCGACAGGTCGCAGCGCGCCTCATTATCACTCACGTCCACGTCGGGCGCCTGATTCCCCCTATCGGTGGACGCGCTCTGGGCCGCCTCACCGCTCTGCCCGGCCCCACCGCTCTGGGAGGGCGCCGCGCTAGAGGAAGTCGAAGCACTCGGCGTCGCAGGCGAGGACGTCGCCCCCGACTCGGGCTGGCCGCCCTTCGGCGAACAGGCGCCGACGCCCAGGACGAGGGCGGACAGTGCGGTCACGGCAAGGAAGCGTCGCATATTGATCATGCGACCATCCTATGGAAGCGACGCGGGGGTCCCCCTCGCCACGCCGGTCGTTACAAACTGGTGACAAGCGGCGCCCACCACGCGAGCGGCGGGCCACCCCGGCCTCGTCAATTCCCGATCCGCCCACGCGAGCAAAGAACGACGCCCTCCCGCGACCACTCAGCTGCCGGAAACCGGCTCAATCTTGACGGGCGCGACGTCCATCTCCTCGAGAGACACCAGGCGGTCCTTGCGCACCAGGTGATAGCCCCACCACACGACGCCGAAGAGCGGCAGGCCAATGTAGGAGGAGGCAACCTCCCAGACCTGGCCATGGATAATGGCCTCGTAGTTCTGACCAGCCATGACCACCAGGCACATGATGAACGCGATGATCGGACCCACCGGGTAGAACGGTGACCGGTACGGCAAATCTTCTAAGAGGTAACCCTGAATCCAGTACGCGCGACGGAATCGAAGATGGCTCACCGCGATCCCCAGCCACATGATGATGCCCGAAATACCAACAATATTGACCAGCCAAATGTAGGCGTCGTTAAAGACCAGCTGCGTGAGGAATCCCAACGCCGCCATCACCGTCGTCACCGCCATCGCGTAACCGGGCACTCCGCCCTTCGTGACACGCGCGAAGATGGCTGGCGCCTGTCCCTTGAGTGCCATCGAGTGCAGCATGCGCGAGGCCGCGTACAGGCCCGAATTACCCGCCGACAGGATCGACGTCAGGATGACGGCGTTCATGACGGCCGCCGCCGCGCCGATGCCCATGCGGGCGAACACGAGCGTAAACGGCGACTGGGCGACATTGTTGGCGCTGTCATCGGCGGCACTGAGCAGGCTCGGATCCGTGTAGGGCAACAGCGTGCCGATCACCGCGATCGCGCCAATGTAGAAGAACATGATGCGCCAAAACACCGTGCGGATCGAGCGCGGCACGTCCCGGCGCGGATTCTCCGACTCGCCGGCGGCCACGCCCACCAGCTCGGTCCCCTGGAACGAGAAGCCCGCGATCATGAAGACAGCGATCACGCCGACGAAACCGTTGTGGAAGGGCGCATCCCCGGTCGTCCAATTCGACAGGCCCGGAGAATTCGTCCCCATGACGCCCGCGATCATGAAGACGCCGGAGATGACGAACACGACGACGATGACGACTTTGATGGCCGCCAGCCAGAACTCCGCCTCGCCGTAGACGCGCGCCGACAGGGCGTTGAGCCCGACGACGATCACCAGGAACAGCACCGCCCATATCCACGAGGGCACGGACGGGAACCAGTAGGCCATCACCAGGCCCGAGGCGACCAGGTCCGCGGCCACCGTCACCGCCCAGTTGAACCAGTAGTTCCACCCCATCGCGAACCCGAAGGACGGGGAGATGAACTTCGTCGCGAAGGTCTGGAAGGAGCCCGCGACCGGCTGGTGGGCGCTCATCTCGCCCAGGGACTGCATGAGGAGCAGCACCATGAGGCCGATCGCCGCGTAGGCCAGGAGGGCGCCGCCGGGGCCGGCGTTGGCGACCGTGGCACCGGAGGCCAGGAACAGGCCTGTGCCGATCGCCCCGCCGATGGCGATCATCTGCATGTGGCGCGACGCCAGGCCACGCTTGAGCTGCGTGTTGGAGCGCTGGCGGACTTCGCTCGCGATGTCATCGGGAGTGGGGGTTTCCATGAATGGGGTCCTCATCTGTCGATCGTGAGTCCCATCTTAGTCCCTAATTCTTGTGTCGAGATTGGGACGTTCTTTCCTCGGTCTTTAACGAGGCCGGGGCCGGGTCGCGCTCGCCACTCCCGTGAGTTCACCGACCTCTCGTTGTATTGTCAACACTTTCGACGTAACGCACCATGGGGTGCCGCGGTCCGGTTTGTCGCTTCCCCTCCCCTGCCTCGTCACCCGCACCCATCGCGTTCGGCACGAGGGAAAGGGCACCGTGCGCGGCGCCGAGACCTGGCGCACTCGGATCGCTACACTGAAACCCTCCCCGCGCCAACGAAAGAAGGGACCATGACGTACCAACTTGCGAGCATCGGCTGGATGCTGCTCGCCCTCGTCCTGTCGGCCTCCATCGGCCTCGAACGACAGATCCGGGGCAAGAGCGCGGGCATCCGCACCCAGGCCATCGTCGGCATGACCGCGTGCCTCATGATGCTGATCTCCAAGTACGGTTTCTCCGACATCCTGATGGACGGCATCACCCGCTACGATCCCTCGCGCGTCGCCTCCCAGATCGTCTCCGGCATCGGCTTCCTCGGAGCCGGCATCATCCTGACCCGGCACGGCGCGATCCGAGGCCTCACGACCGCCGCCACCATCTGGGAGACCGCGGCGATCGGCATGGCGTGCGGGGCTGGACTGTGGTGGCTCGCCATCGCCGGCACCGCCCTCCACTTCATCGTCATCGCCCTGCTGACGCCTCTCGTCCAGTTCATCCTCATGCGCGCCCACGGGCACAAGGTGACGCTGAGCGTCCACTACTCGCCCGGGCACGGGGTCCTCTCCTCGCTCCTGACGCAGGTGAGCGCTCTCGGATGGTCGGTATCCGGTGTTTCTACGCGCACCGATTCCGCTCGTCACTCCTCCACCGCCAGGTTCACGGCATCGACGCGGCAGGACCTTTCGCGCTCAATGCTTGTCACTACTCTCGCGGACCTGGACGGCGTCGCCGGCGTCGACGTCACCGAGGAAGACGACGAGTAAGCATAAGACGACGGGGGCTCGCGGTTGACCGCGAGCCCCCCCGTTCATGCCCTCAGGCACTCAGCGCATCACGCTTGAGGACCGAAAGGATTGTAGGGCTGGTTACCCTGCTGGTTCTGCTGGCCCTGCTGGCCGTACTGGGGCTGCTGGCCGTACTGGGGCTGCTGGCCGTACTGAGGCTGCTGCCCCTGCTGGGGCTGCTGGCCGTACTGGGGCTGCTGCCCCTGCTGGGCCTGCTGGCCATACTGAGGCTGCTGGGGACGCTGCTGACCGAAGGCCGACTGACCCGCCTGGAAGCCCTGCTGCTGGCCGTACTGGCCCGGCTGGCCGAAGGCACCCGGGGTTGCATTCACGGGAGCAACCTTGCCGGCCTTGAGCTCGAGGAGCAGAACGCCGCCCGCGGCACCCATGGCAAGGGAGAAGAAGGGGAACAGGAACGCGCCGATCGACAGGTAGCTCACGCCGATCTCGACCATGGAATAGATCGTCAAGATGACCGAGAGGAATGCCAGGAGAATCGACGCGGCACCCGTCGTGATGAACGCCCACTTCTGGTTCGTGAACCAGTAGGCGACACCAACAGCGACGGTGCCCACAAGCAGGAGGGTGAAGGTAACCGGGAACCAGCCGCCGCCGCCAAGGAGCGACTCGTGGAAGCCGAAGAGGGAGACGTAGGGTAGGACCATCGAAATGAGGACCAGGAGAGCCGCAACGCCGACGCCGATCAGCGCGTAGGTCGCGCGAACGGAACGACCACTGACCTTACCGGTCTCGGAAACAACGGCGTTCTGGAACTGGTTGAAGGCCGTATTCGCGGCGGCGCCGAACTGCTGGGCGGCAGCTCCAAGCTGCTGACCGGCGGACTGACCGGGCTGACCCTGCGGGGCCTGGCCGTACTGCGGCCGACCCTGCGGGGCCTGACCGTACTGCGGCTGACCCTGCGGGGCCTGACCGTACTGCGGCTGACCCTGCGGAGCCTGACCGTACTGCGGCTGACCCTGCGGAGCCTGACCGTACTGCGGCTGACCCTGCGGAGCCTGACCGTACTGCGGCTGCGCGGCGGGGGTCTGGACCTCGGCTGCGAGTTCGGCGGCGGACTTCTCACGCGCACCCTCGGTAATCGTGCGCTCGAGCTCCTCGTCCGACACCGCGGGGGCGTCGGTGGTGGGGGTCTCGCCGAGGGCCGGGGTCGCGCCGGTCGCGGGTCCCGCCTGCTCCTGCTGAACGGGCTCGTTGACAGCCGTGCCCTGCTCGGCCACGGCCTCATCAACGGCCGCGATCTGTGCGGCCACGGCCTCATCGACGGCCTCGGCCTGGTCGGACACAGGCTGCTCGGTGGTCGGCGGCTGCGCGGGGACGACGCCCTGGTCGGACAGCCACTGCCCAAGCGCCGGGTACAGCGACGGGTGGGTCGCAACGTAGGGGCGCAGGTCGGGACGCGCGGCCGTGATATCGGCGAGGTCCTGAGCGGTCAGCGCCGGATTACTCATGTCAGCAGCGCTGAGCTGCGACGGGTCGATAGTGCTCATCTGTATTCCTCTCGCACCCGAAAGTGCTGTTCCTGATGGCGAACAGTCAATACTATCGCGTGAGTCTGCCGCCAGGTCAAGACGTTCGAACGATGAAACGCGCGGCGAGCAAAAAAGCCCGGTCCCTGTCGGGACCGGGCTTGTGGTGGTAGCGGGGACAGGATTTGAACCTGCGACCTCCGGGTTATGAGCCCGGCGAGCTACCGAACTGCTCCACCCCGCGTCGGTGGTTAAAACCTTACCACCAGGATCAACATGCTTCAACCACTGTGGCCGTGAACTACGTCTCCGCGCACCGAGCTCGGGTCATTGGATACAACGTGTAGGTTGGGGGTTAGTCCCAGGCGCCGGCGCGGCGCCGTTGGGACGTCGGCGAGGTGCCGACGGCGCTAGCACACTCGAGCCGCCGATCCTCAGACAGGATCAAGCCCTCGGAAGATCGCGCCTCATCGGGAACACTGCACCTCATCGGAAACACTGCACCTCATCGGAGGCATAGCACCTCATCGGGGGCATTGCACCCGATCAGAATGGGTTGAATGATCACCGATGGGGTGCACGAGCCCACCGGCAGCAAGCGTCATCGCGGAGCTGGCCACCCTTGGCATCTCCCGTCATTGCCGGTGACGCCCTCCAAGCGTTGTCGCGGGGCCAGCAGTCCTATCCCCTGCACCGACGATGTCCCCCAAGCGTTGTCGTGGGGCCGACAGTCCGTCGTCCCTAGGCATCCCGCCGATACCGCCTCCACCGACGCCCAACCTGGCCTGGCCTGGGCAGCGCCGCACCAGTGAGGGAGCATGACACCAGGCGTAATGGTGGGGGTTTTGCACCATTAGAAGCAT
>CATWCG010000006.1:0-19837 GCA_958349165.1 uncultured Actinomyces sp.
GTTCCCCTCCTCCCCACCACAGGGACGGAGACTGTGCGACATAACACTCGACGGGAAGCGTGCCCCCCAGGGCGGCTTCGAGGACACCGAGCCCGCCATAGGACTGCCCCGCCAGGGCGATCGGCCCCACCCCGACCTCGTCGCAGACCGCGCCCACGAGCGCCTCGACCCTGCCGGCATCGGTGAGCACCCGCTCGCGCTCCCCCAGCTCACCCGCGTCGATGGTCACGACGCGCAGACCCGGGTAGCGCCGCGTCAGCCACCCCACCCCGTTAGCCCTCCAGACCTGCCCATCGAACAAGATGAGCGTGCGCTTTGGCGTCCCATCACCATCATGCACGACCGCGACGCGCCGACGCGGCGACGATCCTCCGGACGTGACCAGCACCGCGCACTCCACCTCGCGCGCGGCGCGCATATCCCGCGAAGACACCTCGCGATCGGGCCAGACAAGACGCGCATCCGGACCGGCGAAGAGGGAGGCAACATGCCCACGCCCATTGACGAGCACACGCGGATGGGAGCGATCGCGCACCGCCGAGGCGAGGACGCGCGCCCACGCGCGCCGATCATCCACCACGCGCGGATCAAGCCCACCTGGCCCGACCGGCACAAACTGGTAACTCACGATGACATCGGCGGGCAGAGCGCACGACAACACCCACGGATCCACTCCGCGCACCCGCTCCATCCGAAAGAGCTCCAGGCGATCGCGCGCCCGATCCGTCACCGTATTGAGAACCAGGTAGACCCCCGAGGCGCCATCCCCGGCGCATCGGAAGGTCACCGAAACGGCATCTCGGCCATCGATCACCATCCGCGCGCCAACAAGCGGCCCGGTTGAGACGCCAGCGCGCAGCAACTCGGAACGCTCCGCCGCGAGCCGGAGAAAACCCGTCTCAGAAAACGACGGCGCGTCGATATTCAGGCGATCAGTCAAAGAGCGAAATATCGCCCGCGCCCACGCGCGCAACGACCGCGTCGCCGCCCGCGAAGTCGATAACCGTCGTCGGCTCTGCCACGCCGACCGGCCCCACGACGACGAGATCAACCTGGTGACCGATGCGCTCATCCACGTCGAACCCATCCGTCAAAGGCTCAGTCTCACCGGGCATGATGAGCGTCGAACACGCGAGCGGCTCGCCGAGCGCCTCCACGATCGTCTGCGTGATGACGTGATCCGGGATGCGCACGCCCACCGTGTGCTTCTTCTTGTTGAGCATCACGCGCGGCACCTCCTTGGTGCCACGCAGAATGAACGTGTAGGGGCCGGGCGTCAGGGCCTTCATCGTGCGGAACTCGTGGTTATCCACGATCACCAGTTCCCCAAGCTGGGCGAAGGAGTGGCACAGCAGCGAGAAGTTATGCTTGTCGTCGAGCTTGCGGACCGCGCGAATCGTGTCCATGCCCGACTTGTTGCCGATCTTCGTGGCGATCGCGTAGCCAGAATCCGTGGGCAGTGCGATGGTGCCGCCGCGCTCCAGCAGATCAACGACCGTGTTGACCAGGCGTGCTTGAGGATTTTCCGGGTGCAGCTCAATGTACGACATGACTCTATTGTGCACGAAACCCCCTCCGACCGGGGCCGGATGGGGGTTTCGTGGACAAGACTGCCGAGAGCTAGATCACTTCTTGTTCTCGTCGGTGGATTCCTCGCCGCGCTTCTTCGGCTTGGCATCCACGCCCGCTTCCTTACGCTGCGCGGGCGTGATCGGGGCCGGGGCCTCGGTCAGCGGATCGAAACCGCCACCGGACTTCGGGAAAGCGATGACGTCGCGGATCGACTCGGACTTCGTCAGCAGCGAGACGATACGGTCCCAGCCAAAGGCCACGCCACCGTGCGGCGGGGCGCCGAACTTGAAGGCATCCAGCAGGAAGCCAAACTGCGCCTGGGCTTCCTCCTCACCAATCCCCATCACGTTGAACACACGGTTCTGGATGTCGCGGCGGTGGATACGGATCGAGCCGCCGCCGATCTCGTTGCCGTTGCAGACGATGTCGTAGGCGTAGGCCAGGGCGTTGCCCGGGTCCTTGTCGAAGGAGTCGATCCACTCGGGCTTGGGCGAGGTGAAGGCGTGGTGCACGGCCGTCCACGCGCTGTGGCCCAGCGCGACGTCACCCTCGGCCTCGGCATCGCCGGTGGGCTTAAAGAGCGGGGCGTCCACGACCCAGGTGAAGGCCCAGGCATCGGGGTCGATGAGGTCGCAGCGCTTGCCGATCTCCAGGCGGGCAGCGCCGAGCAGCTCGCGCGAGGGGGTGGGCTTGCCGGCCGCGAAGAAGATGCAGTCACCGGGCTTCGCGCCGGTGGCGGCCGCCAGGCCCTCGCGTTCGGCCTCGGTGATGTTCTTGGCCACGGGTCCGCCCAGCGTGCCATCCTCGGCGATCGTGACGTAGGCCAGACCCTTGGCGCCGCGCGCCTTGGCCCACTCTTGCCACTTGTCGAAGGTGCGACGCGGCTGCGAGCCGCCACCGGGCATGACGACGGCGCCCACGTAGGGGGCCTGGAACACGCGGAACGTCGTGTCCTTGAAGTACTCGGTGAGCTCGGTCAGCTCCAGGCCGAAACGCAGGTCGGGCTTATCGGAGCCGTAGCGCTCCATCGCGTCCTTGTAGGTCATGCGCGGGATCGGGGTGGACAGGTCGTAGCCGATGAGCGCCCACACATTCTTCAGAACGTCCTCTGCGACCTCGATGACGTCATCCTGGTCGACGAAGCTCATCTCGATGTCGAGCTGGGTGAACTCGGGCTGGCGGTCGGCGCGGAAGTCCTCGTCGCGGTAGCAGCGCGCGATCTGGAAGTAGCGCTCCATGCCGGCCACCATCAGCAGCTGCTTGAAAAGCTGGGGCGACTGAGGGAGTGCGTACCAGGAACCCGGGGACAGACGGGCGGGGACGATGAAGTCGCGGGCACCCTCGGGGGTCGAACGCGTCAGGGTCGGGGTCTCAATCTCGACGAAGTCGCGGGCGTAGAGCGCCTCGCGGGCGGCGCGCGAGACCTTCGAGCGCAGGCGAATCGCGTACTGCTCGGGTTCGCGGCGCAGGTCGAGGTAGCGGTACTTCAGGCGGGTTTCCTCACCCACGTTGCCGGAATCTTCAGCATTGGAGGAGACCTGGAAGGGCAGGGGCGCGCTGGTGTTGAGGATTTCGATGTCGTCGCCCATGACCTCAATGGCGCCGGTGGCCAGGTGGGGGTTCTCATTACCCTCGGGGCGAGCGCAGACCTCGCCGGTGACTTTCAGGACGAACTCGGAGCGCAGCTCGTGGGCCACGCGCTCGTCGCGCACGACCACCTGGGCGATGCCGGACGCGTCACGCAGGTCGATGAAGGCGACGCCACCGTGATCGCGGCGACGGTCCACCCAACCGGTGAGCGTCACGGTCTGACCAACCAGGTCGGTGCCGAGAGTTCCAATGTTGTGAGTGCGAAGCACTGTGATTCCTTTCGTCGTTACCATCCGCGAGACAGGCGGCGGCAGTGTCATTGTACGCCTGACGTCCGAAGAGTCGCGTGTGCCGTGAGTAGGATAGTCAACATGCCCGCCGACGATTCCTCCTCCCCCGCCCGCGCCTCGTGGACCCCGTCCGAAATCGGCCTGGCCATCGGATCCGTGCTTCTCATTACCCTCGTGGCCTTCGAGGAGCTCGCCGCCACGACGATCATGCCGGTCGTCGTCGAGTCTTTTGACGCGGCGCCCTGGTACCCGATCGCATCGGGGGCGGCACTGGCCACGCAGCTGAGCGCCACCGTGGTCGCGGGTGCCCTGGCCGATTGGAAGGGCCCCCGTGTCGTCCTGCTCGCGGGGCTGGTGCTCTTCGCCGTCGGCCTGCTGGTGTGCGCCGTCGGCTCCAACGTCATCGTCTTCGTTGTCGGGCGAGCGCTGCAGGGGCTGGGGGGCGGCCTCCTCATCGTCCCGCTCTACGTGCTCGTGGGCTCGGTTGCCTCCCCTCGGCACCGTCCCTCGTTCTTTGCGTCTTTCTCCCTGGCGTGGGTGCTTCCCTCCCTGGTCGGCCCCGCGATCGCCGGTCACGTCACCCAGGAGTGGGGATGGCGCTACGTCTTCGGCGTCGTTCCCCTCCTCGTGCTGGTCGCCGCCCTCCCCATCGCCTACGTCCTGCGGTCCGTGCCGACCGCGCAGGGACAGCGCTCCCCCGTCCTGGCGGCCCTGTCGCGCGATGCCGGGCTCGTCGGCGTCGGGGTCATGCTGCTCCAGCTTGCGGGAGCCCTCGCCTCGCCGCTCGCGCAATTCGGTGTCTTCGCCCTCGGAGCGTGCATCACGGTGTGGGCGCTCCCCCGTCTCCTCCCGCGCGGGACCTTCGTGTCGCGCCCAGGCATGCCCTCGGCGATCCTGGCGAGGCTCGGCGCACTCGCATCCCAGGTCGGCCTCGCCGTCATGATCCCCCTGATCCTCCAGCGCGTGCACGGCTGGTCCGAGGCCTCCTCCGCCTGGTGGGTCACCCTCGGTTCGATCACGTGGTCCATCGGCGCGGTCGGGCAGGCGCGCATCCACGACCAGCGGGTGCGGCGCCGGCTCCCCGTCATCGGTGGCGCGCTGATGGCGATCGGCGCGATCCCCGTCGGGGCCCTCCTCACCCCCTCGATTCCCGTGTGGGTGGCCCTCATCGGGTGGCTTCTGGTGGGCCTGGGCGTCGGCCTCGTTCACGCGCCCCTGTCCGTCATGGCCCTCGAGGTGACTCCCGAGGCCAAGCACGGGCGCGTCGCCTCGTGGCTGCAGGTCGCCGATTCCGCCGGTCCCGCCCTCGAACTCGCCCTCGTCTCGGTGGCCATGAGTGCGTGGGCCGCCACCGCCACGGTGGGCGGGGCGGCCTACGCTCCCTATTGGGTGATTGCTGCTGCGCTCGCGATCCTCACGGTGTTTGCCGTGACTCGGCTGCGTCCCGCGTCGCAACGATCCACCGGTGGGGAGGGCTAGCGCTCAGTCCTCGTAGCGGCGCTTACCGAAGTGGCGACGTCCGCCCTCGCGGCCGCCGTCGCGCTCCCAACCACCATCGCGGCCACCCTCGCGGCCGCCACGCGCACGCTTGATGTCCTTCTCCCAGCGCTCGGTGCGAACACTGCGGCGCGGACGCGAGCCGTCGCCCTTCTCGAAGCGGTGCGGGCGCTTGTCGTCGCGATCCGCGAAGCGACCCTCGCGTTCGCCGTAGCCTCCCCGGCCTCGGTGATCGCGGTCGAAGTCACGACGCTCGCGGCGCTCGAAGTCGTCGCGTTCCCCGCGCGCGCCCGGCCCCTCGTCCACTCGGATGCGCAGCTGACGGCCGGACACGTAGCCCTTGGAGATACGCGAGAGCTGCTCGCCCGACAGGTCCGCCGTGATGTCGACGAGGGAGAAGGTCGGGTAAATCTCGATGTTGCCGATGTCGCGGCCGTCAATGCCGCCCTCGCCCGCGATCGCGCCGACGATCGAGCCGGGCTTGACACGGTCCTTCTTACCGACCTCGATGCGGTAGCGCGTGCCGGAGCCGGGGGCCGGACGGCCACCGCCACGGCGGCGAGCGCCGTTGGCACCACCCTTGAGCGGGCGATCCTTGTCGCGTCCCGCCTCGAAGGATGCGCCGACGAACTCGCCGGACTCGTCCAGGCGCTCCTCGCGGCGGATCTTGCCGTTTCCGCGGCGATCCTTCTCGCGGCGGGGCGCCGGGCCATCGTCGCCGACCGCCGTCGCCATGAGCGCGGCTGCGATGTCCTCGACGCTCACCTCCTCGCCCATGTCGGCCAGCAGTCCCTTGTACATGTCGAGGCGGCCGCGCTCGATTCGTGCGCCCAGGCCCTCGAGCAGGCGGCGAGCCCGGAACTCGGAGACGGCGGCGGGCGAGGGGATCTCGACCTCTTCCATCTCGGTTCCCGTCAGCTTTTCGATGCGGCGCAGGCGGCCGTGCTCGCGCGGGGTGAAGAAGGTGAGGGCACGGCCCTCGCGCCCGGCGCGGCCGGTGCGGCCGATGCGGTGCACGTAGGCCTCCGGCTCGCGGGGCACGTCGAAGTTGACGACCAGGGAGATGCGCTCGACGTCCAGGCCGCGCGCGGCGACATCGGTGGCGACCAGCACGTCGAGAGAGCCGTTCTTGAGGCGCTCGACCATGCGCTCGCGCTCAGTCTGAGCGACGTCGCCGGAGATGCCTGCAGCTCGGAAGCCGCGGCCCGACAGCTCGAGGGACACCTCTTCGACGTCCGCGCGGGTGCGCACGAAGACGATGGCCGCGTCGGCCTCTTCCTGCCCCGCCGCGATGTGCTGGGCGCGCGTGGCTAGGACGCGCGACAGCGCGCCGATCTTGTGCTTGTAGGGCACGACCGCGTAGGTCTGGTGAATCGTGTCGACCGTCGACGATTCCGTCGAGACGGCCACCTTGACGGGGTCCTTCAGGTGCTCGCGCGCCACCTTCTCGATGGCGGCGGGCATCGTCGCGCTAAACAGCGCCGTCAGGCGGTCGTCGGGCACGCTCGAGGCGATCGTCTCGACGTCCTCGGCGAAGCCCATGCGCAGCATCTCGTCCGCCTCGTCCAGAACCAGCATGCGCACGTTCGACAGGTCGAGTGCGCCCTTCTCGATCAGGTCGATCACGCGGCCCGGGGTGCCCACGACGACCTGCGCGCCACGCTTAAGCGCGCCGATCTGGGGACCGTAGGGGGAGCCGCCGTACACGGGGACGACGTCGAGGCGGGCGGTGCGCGCAGCGAAATCCTCAATAGCCTGGGCGCTCTGCATCGCGAGCTCGCGCGTGGGAGCCAGGACCAGGGCCTGGACGTCGCGCTCATCGGCGTCGACGATGGCCAGCAGCGGCAGGCCGAAGGCGGCCGTCTTGCCGGTACCCGTCTGGGCGATACCCACGACGTCGCGCAGCTCAAGGAGCGGCGGGATCGCGGCGGCCTGGATCGGGGTGGGGACGCGGAAACCCATATCGGTGACGGCCTGAAGGATCTCCTCGGGCAGTCCGAGGCTCGCGAAGGTCACGGTATCGCCGTCGTCGCCGTCGGCTTCCTGCCCGGCGTCGCGATCCTGGCCGTCGGCCTCGTCGACGAGATCGAGCTCGTCGTCCATGTCCATGATGTCGTCGCGCTCGTCGCGGTCCATGTAGTCGTCAGAGGGCATAGTCATTCCTTGCCTGTTGCGTGTGGGGTAGCAAAACCATCGGGGCGGGCCATCTCGGCTCCTCAGCGCGGCCTCACCCATAACAACAAATCCCGCGTCCCGCGGGGCACCATAACAAGGGGCTGCGCCTCATCGCTCTATCCAGCATAACGCGCGCTTGCTCGAAAAAGGTGCCTGTGGTCGGCGAATTCACTGTTCGCGCCAGTCCAAGGCGGCGCTTCACGCCCTCCGGTCCAGGCGCAGGCGCGCCACGAAGGAGGCAATGGTGACCTGGCGGTTGTCCTCCGCGCGCAGCGGGGCGACGACGAGGCGCTCGACTTCGTCGCGGCACAGGGCCCTCATGTCGCGGCGCACGGCGCGTCTGCGCCTCGAGGCCACCCAGGAGCTGACGGCGCGGCTCGCCCCCGCGCACAGGAGCGTGAGAGCGAGCGACACGCCAATGATCGCGGTCGGAACGGGAATCGGGCCGAGCGCGGGAACACGGGCATCGATGAGGACCGCGCGGCCCAGGTGCACGAGGAGGATCCACGCGCCGCCACCCAGGCAGGCAAGCCAGGCGAGCAGCTGCACGACGCCGAGGAAGCGAACGGCCGCGGGTGCGCTCGCGCTCACGCGCAGATTCGCGGCCACCTCGCGATGCGCGCGCGCCGGCACCTCCCCCGCGCCCGACAGCGCTCGATCGATGAGTAGGCGCCGCCAGCGCTCGGGGCGCCCCTGGGAACGCGCGGCCACCTCGCGGCGCACCGCGTTCGCGAAGGCCGCTTCGTCGGAAGTGGAGCGCGTCGGCAGCGTGGGCGTCGTGGCGCTCTCCTCGCGTGCCTCGTCGCCCAGGTGAAGGCGTCGAAGCGGATCGGTCCCCAGGCGGGAGAGCCAGCGCAGGGGAAGCCAGCCGCCAGCGCGCGCGCCCGCGCGTCGCGTCGAACCGGCCACGGCCTCTTCGATGATGGGTGCCCCCGCCAGCTCGGCGGCGGCCTGCGCGAGCTCGCCGGCCAGGCCCTCGGTCTCGACCCCACGGATAGTGCCCTCCAGGCCGAGCGCATCGCGCACGAGGACCGCGGCCTCAGTCAGGGCGGCGCGCGCACGGGCTGCCTGGCGAGACACGCGGGAAGCTTCCTCATCGAGATGGGCGGCGAGCGCGCGCACGCCCTCCCCCGTCGTCGCACTGACGGGAAGGATGCGCGCAGCCGCGAGGCCACGCTCGTCGAGGATACGGCGCAGGTCGGCCTCGATGGAGGCGCGCGAGGCGGCGTCCAACGTGTCGATGTGAGTCAGGGCGACCGTCACGGAGGCGTGCGAGGAACGCAGGCGCGACAACCACTCGTCGTGCAGTCGCGCGTCTGCGTACTTTTGGGGATTGACCACGACGACCAGCGCGTCCACGCGCGAGGCCAGCCGTTGGGCTACCTCGGCGTGAGCCTCCTCGACCGAGTCAATGTCGGGCAAGTCCACGATGACGGTATCGCCCGTCAGTCCTGCGGGCGCATCGACACGCGCGCTCACGCCCAGCCACCCCAGCAATTCCACCGGCTCGCGGCCCGCGGGCAGGACCGCGCAGGCCTCGTTGGTCGTGGGCCGCAACATACCCGCGCGCACGACCTGCGCCCCGCACAGAGCGTTAACGAGGGACGACTTACCCGCGCCCGTGCCCCCCAACATACCGATCACGCACCACGTCGGGTCCATCTCGCCGCGCTCGGAGGTCACGTCAATGAGCTCGCGCACCCTGTCCAGGATCGCAGGCTCGATGTCGGACGCGGCGAGCGTCGCGATCTGGTCGAGTTCCGCCGCTGCTGACACAACGGGAGTCGATGCGCGCCTCATGCCAGCGCCTCCCGCGCCTCGTCGAGCGCCAACGCGAGCGCCTCGATGCGCTCCCGTTCGTGCGAGCGATCCAGCTTCGCGGCAATCGGGGCGACGACGTCGGCCAGCGAGTGGGCCGCCAGCGACTCCAGGGCCTCACGGGCCTGCGCGGCAAGCGAACGCACCGTGCGCTCACCAAAATACGATTCGAGGATCGTCTGCGACAGCGCGGCAGACGCGCCCGCCACGCCGACCTCGACGCCCGTGACGCCGCCCGTCATCGCGAACGCACTGACCATGAGCGAGACCGTCACGACGTTGATCCCTCCGGCCAGAAGCCGACCCGTCACGCGCGAGGACTCCGCCTGGCCGCGCACGATCTGCGTCACCTCGCCGGTCCACGCCTGCGCCGTCCTGCGCGCGCGCTCAAGGCTCGCCTGAGCGTCCAACAGCTCCTCGAACTCGCCGATCGCGGCGACCGGCTCGGCCAGACGCAGGGCCTCAGTCCACGCGCGGTGATACTGATCGCTCAAGCGCTGAGCCAGCCCGCCGGTCAGGTCACGACGCACCTGCTCCTCAGGGGCGGCAGTTCCGCGCACGGCACCGACGACGCGCTCACGGACGCTCCCAAGGACCCTGGCCAGCGTGCGCGTCATATCCCAGGAGCCGAGCACCTCGGCGATGCGGGCGCTCACCTCTCCGCGCAAAACGTCGTCGCTCGAGGAGGAGGCAACCTCGCGGGCGCCCGAGGCGACGAGCTGATCGATGCCCTCGCTCGCGGAGGCGATGGCGCGGTAGGACTCTCGGGCACTGCCCAGTGCGTTCGCGGCCTCGTCGAGCGATGCGGCAACGGCCCCCGACAGGGAGGACCGAACGATGGCGGCGCGCTCCTGCGCGTCGTGCCCGATCCCCCGCAAGAAGGACCCCACGGCGGCGATCGCGTCGAAGGGCAGACGCCCGTCCGTCAGGGGCTGCTCGGCGATGACGATGATGGGCACCTCACCCAGGCCTCGGCGCCGCGCGAGCGAAGCCAAATCCGCTCGGATCTCCTCCTGCGCGCCCTCGGGGACACGGTTGAGGACGATGGCGACGCGAAGGCCGCGCTCGGCCGCCTCCTCCAGGTGCCTCCACGCGACCGCGTCCGCGTAGCGAGCCGCGGTCGTGACAAAAATCCACAGATCTGCGCCGTCGAGAAGCTCCGAGGCGAGCCGACGATTCCCCTCCTCGACCGAATCAATGTCGGGGGCATCCAAGATACCGATCGACGGCCACATCATGTCGTCTACCGCCACCGTCACAGCGTCCAGGCTCGTGCCCGCCCCGCCCTCGTGCTTCGCCAGGCGAGGCAGCACGCGATCCGACATGAACCACGCGCGAGCCGCGGGCGAACACACCAGGACCGGCCGCCGAGTCGTGGGGCGAACGGCACCCGACCGGGACACAGTGCGATCAAGAAGCGAGTTCACGAGGGTCGACTTGCCCGACCCCGTCGAGCCGCCGACCACGACGAGCAGGGGCGCGTCGGCATCCTCCAGCCGCGGCAGCACGAGGTCCTGCAGGCGACGAAGCGCCCGCTCGGCCTCGGGGCGGGCGCCCTGGGGCATCGCCTCCAACGAGTCCTCGAGCGCGCCCGCGAGGCGGCGGGCGCCTTCAACCGCGGTGGTCGGCACTCAGGCCGTCACCTTCTCCACCGTGGGCACCGCGTCCACCGCGGGAACCTCCCACGTCGCGGCATCGGCCGCAACCTGCTCGCCCGTGCGGATGTCCTTCACCGTGTCGGCGGCCCCCTCCTCGCCCGGGAACCAGACGAAGGGAATGCCGCGCTTGTCCGCGAACTTGATCTGCTTACCGAACTTCGCCGCGCTCGGGGCGACGTCGGTCGAGATGCCTCGCCCACGCAGCGTCGCCGCGATCTCCTCGGAACGCTCGCGGTGCTCCTCGTTGGTCACGGCCACGACGACAGCCGTGGGAACCTTGCGCGAGGCGCGCACCAGCGGCGCAGAGATCATGCGCGAGACGAGGCGCGAGACACCAATGGACAGGCCGACGCCCGGGTAGGTGCGCTTGCCGTCCTTGGCCAGGGAATCGTAGCGGCCGCCCGAGCAGATCGACCCAAGATCCTCGTGGCCCTCGATCTCTGACTCGTAGACGCTTCCCGTGTAGTAGTCCAGGCCGCGCGCGATCTTCAGGTCGGCGACCACCGCACCCGGCATGCGCTTGTTGGCGGTGTCAAGCAGCTCGGCGAGCTCCTTCAGGCCCTCCTCCAGCAGCTCACCGCTCACGCCCAGTCCAGCCAGGCGCTCGCGCACCTCGGCCGAATCAGCCGTGCGAATCTGGGCCATCTGGAGCAGAACGGAGGCCTGGTCGCCGTCGATGCCCGACTCGGCCAGCTCCTTGGCCACGCCCTCGGGCCCGATCTTGTCGATCTTGTCGAGCCCGCGCAGAGCCGCCTCGACGTCGGCGACTCCGAGGGACTCGCACACGCCCTGAACGACCTTGCGGTTGTTGACGAGCACGCGCACCGGCGGGATCGGCAGGCTGTTGAGCGCCTCGGCCATCACGAGAGGCAGGTCCACCTCGAAGTGGAAGGGCAGCTCGCCGTTGCCCACGACGTCGATATCGGCCTGCGTGAACTCGCGGAAACGCCCCTCCTGCGGGCGCTCCCCGCGCCACACCTTCTGAATCTGATAGCGCTTGAAGGGGAAATCCAGCTCGTTGGCGTTTTCCACGACGTAGCGCGCGAATGGGACGGTCAGGTCGAAGTGCAGACCCATGCCCTTGTCCTTGGGAGCGCGCGCACCCGCGGCGGCAGCCTTCAGCGCCTGCAGGCGGTCGAGGACGTAGATCTCCTTCGAGGTCTCGCCCTTGGCCTCCAGCTGCGCCAGCGTCTCGACCGCACGCGTCTCGATTCCCGCGAAGCCGTGCAGCTCAAAGACGCGGCGCAGCTCGTCGAGGACGTGCATCTCGATGATGCGCCCCTCGGGGAGCCATTCGGGGAAACCTGACAAAGACGTGCGAGCCATAACAAAATCCTTGAGATCGAACGACACCTGCGCTAGCCGATACGACGAGCGCGGATCAAGTATTGGTTGGAGCGTATCTCATCCGCAAGCGTAGTCGCCGGACCGTGGCCGGGGATGAGGATCGTGCTCGGGTCGAGGGCGTTGGAAATAGTGCGCAGCGAGTGACGCATTTGCGTTTCGTCACCGCCGGGCATGTCGGTGCGCCCCACGCTGTCCTTAAACAGGACGTCGGCGGACAACGCCCACGGCACCGCCTCCTCGCTGGCGTAGAAGGACTGGTTGTTCACGCGCACGTCGAGCGGGCTGTGCCCGAGGAAGAGCGCCGAGCCCTCGGTGTGACCGGGGGCAGGCACCATGCGTAGCCAGAGGCCCGGGGTCAGCTCGACGGAGTCGGCGGGCATCTCACGCAGATCGGTGGGCTTCACCCAGGGTCCCACGAAGTCGGGCGGGGCCATGGGCAGGAACGAGGCCGGATCGTCCATGCGGTACATGTCCGGCGCCGGCAGGTAGCACGGGACGGTAGACCCGTCCGCTCCCCAGGTGGAGACCTCGGCCGCGTCCCACACGTGGTCGGGGTGGCCGTGGGTAAGTAGCACCGCGCCGACGCTCACGCCCTCGAGTTCGAGGACTTGCCGAATCAGGTGCCTGATGCCTGCGGAGGGGTCGACAACAAGGGCTGTGCCCGCCCCGGAAGGGACGAGCACAAGCCCATTCGCCGCGTAAAAGGGCGACGGGATGACGTGAAGGCGCATGTCACTCCATGGACGAGGAGATCTGCGCGAGCCAGGCGCGCTTGGTCTCGAGGGTCTCGCGCACGCCGGTCGCCGCCTTCGTATCGCCCTTGGCCTCGGCGTCGGCGAGCGAACGCTCGAGCTGAGCGATCTGCTCCTCCAGCTGACCCACCATGCCGGCCGCGCGGGCTCGCGTCTCGGGGTTGGTGCGGCGCCATTCCTTCTCTTCGGCTTCGCGAACGGCGGCCTCGACGGCGCGCAGGCGGCCTTCGATGCGGTGCAGGTCGGAGGAGGGCACGCGGCCGACCTCTTCCCAACGGTCCTGAATCTGACGCAGCTGGGCCTTCGCGCGGTCGATGTCGGTGACCGGCAGGATGGCCTCGGCATCGACGAGGATCGCCTCCTTGGCGGCCAGGTTCTCGCGGTACTCGGCGTCGGTTGCCTCGTCCTTGGCGCGGCGAGCGTCGAAGAACACCTGCTGAGCGGCGCGGAAGCGCGCCCACAGGGCGTCGTCTTCCTTGCGCGAGGCGCGCGGAGCTGCCTTCCAGCGGTTCATGAGCTCACGGTAGGCACCCGACGTGCGGGACCAGTCCACGGAGGAGGACAGGGCCTCGGCCTCGGCGATCAGGGCTTCCTTGATGCGCTTGGCCTCGGACTGAGCCTGGTCCAGCTGGGAGAAGAACTGGCGGCGGTGGCGGTCGAACTGGGTGCGCGCGGTGGAGAAGCGCTTCCACAGCTCGTCTTCGACGGCCTTCTCCAGGCGCGGGCCGCGGCGCTGCAGGGTCTTCCACTCTTCCAGGAGGTCGCGCAGGGTCTGGCCCGACTGCTTCCAGTGGGTCTTAGCGGGGTCCTGGGCGACGATGGCCTCGGCGCGCTCGACGACGGCCGTGCGGTCGGCCAGGGCCTGCGCCTTGGCGGCCTTGCGCTCCTCGCGGGCGACCTCCTTGCGTTCCTCGGCGGCCTTCTCGACCGCGGCGACGCGCTCGCGCAGCGCCGGGATGTCGCCGACGACGTTGGGGGATGCGACCTGCTCGCGCAGGGTCGCCAGAGTCTGATCGATGTCGCGCGGGCTCAGGGAGGCGAGTCGATCCTCGAAGAGCTTGATCGTGGCCTCGAGGTCGGCGTAGCGGCGCTCGTACAGGGCGTAGGGGGACGCGGGAATACCCTCCGGGAAGCCGCCGATGACGCGCTCCTCGTCGCCGTCCTTGACGTAGACGGTCCCGTCCTCACCGATGCGGGCGAAGGGGTGCTCAGGCACCTCCGACGCGGCGATCGTCGAGGCCTGGGCCTCCTCGGGAGTAGCCGTCACGGCTTCGGGAGTGGTTTCGTTGTTCGGAATCGACGTCTCGGTCACGATATTCCTTCTCAGACGAGGGCTGACGCCCGGCGCGGTCGCGTGCCGATGTGACACACAGAGCTAGTGTGTCACATCTAACGAGAAAATGAGCGTCGACCCGCGAAAAACGGGACGGATGTAACACCTCATCCGCTTCCCAGCGCCGGTCAGCCGAGTCCTCGTCTAAGAATCCGCCCCGATGCGCACCGCTTCGAAAACACCATCCACCCGGCGAAGCGCAGACAAAACGGCGTTCAAGTGGCCCAGATCCGCCAGCTCAAAGGAGAAATTGCCGGAGGCAACCTGATCCCCGTCCGTCTTGAGGGCCGCGGCCAAGATATTGACGCCATAATCAGACAGGACCCGGGTCAGGTCCGAGAGGAGTCCGCCACGGTCGAGTGCACGCACCTCGATCTGGACGCGGAACGGCGCACTGAGCCCCTCGGAGTTCCACGACACGTCCACGAAGCGCTCGGGCTGCAGCTGGCTCAGGCGCATCGCGTTGGCGCACGTGGAGCGGTGCACCGACACGCCCTGGCCGCGCGTAATGAAGCCGACGATCGCATCCCCGGGAACGGGCGTACAGCACTTGGCGAGCTTGACCCAAATCTCGTTCGGGCTCAGCCCGGACACGGTGATCGCGCTGTCCCCCGAAGCCTCCGAGCGAGGCTTCTGCGAGCCCGGGGTAACTCCCTCGGAGAGCGTCTCCTCGGTGCCGTCTCCCCCACCGAGGTTATCCACGAGCCTGTTGACGACGTTCTGAGCCGAGATATGCCCCTCGCCCACCGCCGCGTAGAGCCCCGAGACATCCGGGTAGCCGAAGGATGTGGCGACCGACAGGATTGACTCGTGGTTCATGAGCCGCTGGAGGGGAAGGTTCTGCTTGCGCATCGCACGGGCCAGCGCCTCCTTACCTGACTCCACGGCCTCCTCGCGGCGTTCCTTCGAGAACCACGCCTTGATCTTCGAACGGGCACGCGGCGAGGCGACAAACGCCAGCCAGTCGCGCGAGGGGCCGGCCTTGTCCGACTTCGAGGTGACGACCTCGACCGTCTCGCCCGACTCAAGCTGCGTGTCGAGAGCGACGAGGCGCCCGTTGACCTTCGCGCCGACCGTGCGGTGCCCGACCTCCGTGTGCACCGCGTAGGCGAAGTCGACGGGGGTCGCACGCGCCGGCAGCACGATGACCTCGCCTTTGGGCGTAAAGACATAGACCTCGTCGCCCGCGATCTCGTAGCGAAGCGAATCCAGGAACTCCTCCGGGTCGCCCGTCTCGCGCTCCATCTCGACCAGGGCGCGCAGCCAGTTCGCCTGTTCTTCCGAGCTCATGCGGTCCGAGTCGCCGCTCGTGGCGTTCGGATTCTGCTTGTACTTCCAGTGAGCCGCGACGCCATGTTCCGCGCGCTCGTGCATGTCGTAGGTGCGGATCTGGATCTCCACCGGCTTGCCGCCCGGGCCGATAACCGTCGTGTGCAGCGACTGGTAGAGGTTGAACTTGGGCATCGCGATGTAGTCTTTGAAGCGGCCCGGGATCGGATTCCACCGGCCGTGCAGCGCGCCGAGAACGCCGTAGCAGTCCTTGATCGAATCCACCAGCACACGCACGGCGACCAGGTCGAACACCTCGTCGAACGCCTTGCCGCGCACGATCATCTTCTGGTAGATCGAATAGTGGCTCTTCGGGCGGCCACTGACCGTGCCCTTCGTTCCCGAGCGGCGCAGATCCTCTTCGATCTGATCGATGACGTCGCGCAGGTATTCCTCCCGTTGAGGGGCCCTCTCCGCGACGAGGCGGTCGATTTCCTCGTAGATTTCCGGGTACAGGGTCTTGAAGGAGAGTTCTTCGAGCTCCCACTTCACCATGTTCATGCCGAGTCGGTGGGCCAGCGGCGCGTAGATCTCCAGCGTCTCCTGCGCCTTCTTCGCCGCCGACGCGGCAGGCACGAAGCGCCACGTTCGGGCGTTATGGATTCGATCGGCCAGCTTGATGAGCAGCACGCGGATGTCACGGCTCATGGCGACGAGCATCTTGCGCAGCGTCTCGGACTGGGCGGCTGCGCCATAGCGGACCTTGTCGAGCTTGGTGACGCCGTCGACCAGATTCGCGATGGGCTCACCGAAATCGGCGGCCAGCTCCTGGAGCGTGTAGTCCGTGTCCTCCACGGTGTCATGCAGCAGCGCGGCCACCAGCGTCGGGGTCGTCATGCCCATCTCCGCCAGGATCGTCGCGACCGCGACCGGATGGGTGATATAGGGCTCCCCCGACTTGCGCATTTGCCCCCGGTGGCATTCCTCAGCCTTGCGGTAAGCCCTCTCGACCACGCTGATATCCGCCTTCGGATGATTCGCGCGCAGAGCCCGCACAAGCGGCTCAATCTCTGGGATCGTGGCGCGCCCGCGCGAACCAAACCACACGAGGCCGGAGCGCACTCGGGAGACGGCCGCGGGAAGTGCGGATCCTGAAGTCGTGTCGTCGCTGCTCATGAACCAATGATAGCGACGAACGAGCGGCTCCGGGGATCAAGAGGATCCCCGGAGCCGCTCGTCGCTGGACGACGCTCACTCAGACGAACAGCGCGGTCTCCACCGTGATGCCGTCAAGCTTGCTGCGCCCGTTCAGGTCCTCCAGCTCGAGCAGCACGGCGACGGCCTCGACCGAGGCGCCGCACTGTTCCAAGAGGTCGACCGCGGCGCGCGCGGTCCCGCCCGTGGCCAGGACGTCGTCAATGATGAGGACCCGCTGCCCCTCGTGAACCGTCTGGGGACGAATCTCCATGCGCGCGCTGCCGTACTCCAGGGAGTAGTCGACGCCGATCACCTCGCCGGGAAGCTTACCGGCCTTGCGGATCGTCAGCATGCCCAGGCCCAGCTCGGCGGCGACGGGGGCCCCGAGGATGAACCCGCGCGACTCCAGCCCGGCCACCGCGTCGATGCGACCCGCGTAGCGCGCGCCGATCAACTCTACGAGTTCCTTGAAGGCAGGTCCGTTGGCGAACAGGCCCGTGATGTCGCGGAACAGAACACCCGGCTCGGGGAAGTCCGGGATCTCCACCAGGTTGTCCTGGACCAGAGTGGCGACGCGGTCGCCGAGTTCACCGATCATCGATGAGTCTTCTTCCTCTGAGGCTGATTCTCGTTGCCCAGGCGCTTGCCGGGCTTAATCGGAGCCACCTTGACGGCCTTCGCGGGCGAGGCCTCGTCGGTGGCGTGGCGGTGTTCGCGCTCGTACGCGACTGCCGCGTTGTGCTCGCGGGTGGTGTTCGACAGCTCCTGGAAGGTGACGAGGAGCGGCGAGGCGATAAAGATCGACGAGTAGGTGCCCGCGATCATACCGATGAACAGCGCCAGCGAGATATCCACCAGGGTACCCGGGCCCAGGGCCACCGTACCGATGATGAGGATCGCTCCGACCGGGAGAAGGGCCACAACCGACGTGTTGATCGAACGAACCATCGTCTGGTTGACGGCGAGGTTCACGTATTCGGCGAAGGTGTAGTGCTTCTGCTCGTAGACGTCCGAGGTCAGCTCTCGCACCTTGTCGAAGACGACGACGGTGTCATAGAGCGAGTAGCCCAGAATCGTCAGGAAGCCGATGACGGTGGCAGGCGAGACCTCGACCTGCAGAATCGCGAACACGCCGACGGTCACGGCGATGTCGTGCACGAGGGCGAGCAGCGCCGAGGCGGCCATCTTCCAGGAGCGGAAGTACACGGTCATGAGCAGGGCCACGAGGGCCATGAAGATGACGAGCGACTGCGCGGCCTTGGTCGTCACCGACGAGCCCCACGAGGGGCCGATCGAGGAGGACTGGACCTCGGACGCGTCCACGCCGTAGGCGCTGGCCAAGGCCTCGCGCATCTGGGCGGTCTTAGCCGAATCCAGCGACGCGGTCTGGATGCGCACCGAGTCGGAGCCGACGCGGGTGACCTTGGGGGCACCTTCGACGAGGCCGGTAGAGGTCACCGCGTGCGAGGCGAAAGACTCGCTCTGGTCGGCCACGTGAGCGACGTCGAACTGGGAGCCGCCCGTGAACTCGATCGAGCGATTCAGGCCCAGAATCGCCACGAGCGCGAAACCAGCGACGACTACCGCCGCGGCCAGGCCGACAAAGATCTTGCGCTTAGGCACGACGGCATAGGACTTCTCGCCCGAATACAGGGCATTGCCCCACTGAGCAAAACTCATCATGTCAGTTCTCCTCTTCCTCGGTCGCCACGGGTTCAGCGGACACCTCGGACGTCGCCGAGGCGCCCTCGGCGCTGGCCTGCTCGGCCTTGCGCGCGGCCAGGCGCGCCGCGCGACGACGCTCGGCGATGGACAGTCCATCCCCGGCCTCGTCCTTCGTCGTCGAGGCCGACTCCCCGCGCGCGACGACGCGGCCGCGTCCGGCGTACACGAGGGCGTTCTTCGCGCCCAGGTGCTCGGGGTCGAGGCCGGAGAGCTTGTGGCCCTCGCCGAAGAAGCGGGTGCGGATCAGGAGCTCCATCATCGGGTGCGTAAAGAGGAAGATCACGGCGATGTCGATGACGGTCGTGACGCCCAGGGTGAAGGCGAAGCCCTGAACGCCGCCGACGGCGAGCAGGTAGAGCACGACGGCCGCGACCAGGTTGACCGCGTCGGAGACCAGGATGGTGCGCTTGGCGCGATCCCAGCCCTCCTCGACGGCGGCCTGCAGCGGGCGGCCGTCACGAACCTCGTCTCGGACGCGTTCGAAGTACACGATGAAGGAGTCTGTCGTCACACCGATGGCCATGATCAGGCCGGCGACGCCAGCCAGCGACAGGCGGTAGCCCATCGCCCACGACAGGAGCGCGATCACCAGGTAGGTGATGATCGAGGCGATGATGAGCGAACCGGCGGATATGACCGCGAGGCCGCGGTACTGCCAGATCAGGTAGAAGATGACGAGCAGGAAGCCGATGAGGGCCGCCCACAGGCCAACCGTCAGGTGATCGGTGCCGATGGTCGCGGAGATCTGCTGCTCGGATTCGACCTCGAAGTTCAGGGGCAGCGAGCCGAACTGCAGCTGGTTGGCCAGCGCGGTCGCCGACTGTGAGGTGAAGTTACCGCTGATCTGCGCCTCACCGTTGGAGATGATCGCCTCCATCGACGGGGCGGTGATGACCGTGCCGTCCAGGACGACTGCGAAGGCGTTGCGGTCGGGGCGTCCCTGATAGAAGGAGGAGCCCTGCGGATCCGAGTCGTGGTAGCCGTAGAGGATCGTGGACGTTTCCTTGAACTTCTCGGTGCCATCGGCGTTGAACTGCAGGGAGACGATCCACTGACCGGTGGTCTGGCCGTTGTTGTTGCGCGCGAGACCGGCCGTGGCGCTCTTCAGGTCCGAGCCGGGCACGGCCACGGGTCCCAGGATGTACTTAATCTGGCCGGAGTCGTCGCAGGCGGCGTAGGGCTTGTCCGCCGCACCCTCGACGCGCTTGACGTCAGCGGAGGCGGAGCAGTCCAAGGTCAGGAAGTCGTACCAGACCTGCTCGGTGACCCACGCCAGGTCCGAGGCGTTGGCCGGCTCGCTCGCCGGGGTGTCCGACAGGACGCCATCGCCGTTCTGGTCCGCGATGCTCATCGCAGTTGCCTCGTCAAGGGCGGTGGACTGCACCTCGGACGCACCGGACTGGGCTGCGCCAGACTGGGCGTCAGCGCTGGACTGGGCGCCCGACTGAGCGCCGCTCTGTGCCTGGCCCGACTGGCCCTCGGCGTCGCCAGACGTCGCCGCAGTCGTCTGCTGGTTCTGGATCACGCCCTGAGCCGCACCGATGCGCAGCACCGGTCGGAAGTTCATCTGCGAGGACGAGCGAATGAGGTCCAGCTGCTCCTGCGAGGGGGTGC